>DAOVXM010000383.1 GCA_030636125.1 Chloroflexota bacterium
AAACGGTTGGGGTAAGTATCAGGGAGATCAGGATTTACCAGGTATGGTTGTGAGCTTCCGGGCACCCTGTGAATGCTGAATACGATCGTACCATCCAGAAGCACAATAGGTGGGTCTGAGTCTTCACCGATATAAATTAATGTTGGGCGTGAGGATTCAACAACAGACACAAAGATAGGTTCGATGCCCTCTGGGTAAGGTGATAGGATCCAAAATTCGAGTTTTTGTAGCTCATGATGACGTATTGTTAACCAGGTCTCATCGAGGCCATCGCCGTCGAAGTCAAAATCGCCAGAAGCCCGCGTCTTAACTCCAGCAAGCCCTAAATATGTTAATGCGTCCGAGTAATCATCGAGTGGTATGTTCTCGACCAGGTAGGATAATGCGTGTCTCGGATCGCAAAATTCTGCATTAAGGCAGGCTTTGTAAACGTCATCAGGTTTTTTATAGGTAGCTAGGAAGTCTTCCGCAGGAGCGATCCACTGGCTATCAGGCGTGATTGGATCTGTGATGATCTCATTAAAATAATTTGTTGCTTCTTCGTAATGCCCAAGCAGCGCATGGTAGACCCCCAGACGATAACGCCATTCATCGTGGGCATCTAGCGGGTAAGGATCCCCATTTTCATCAACTTCAGGTGGCCAATCAGGTAGTATTGGCTCCATGATCTGGATGGCTGCCTCAGGACCCCAGGTGTTGGCTGCGTGATCAACCATGAAGTTACAATACGTTAATGTATCCGGGTCGGGTTGGACCTGGAATTGGGTATCAGTGAGGTCGAATAATAAATCGTTCCAAAAATAAGTGCGACTGAGTGCCACAATGCAGGGAGGGAAAAGGTTGGTTTCGAACGATAATAGGGTCTGGCCTTGTGCCTCACTTTCAGCAGACCACTGGGATGTAAATTCCATCCCTACCTCAAAATTAGTTGTGGCCTGATTAAAGTCAAGTTCAAGGGGAGGAATTTGGGATAAGCTGTATACAAGCGGCGGGTTTAGGGTGTGTTTTTCAAGTGGTTTGATAGGATATATAACAACTTCTTCAATCCCATTTCCAGTCAAGTCTTCAGCGAAGGATCCGAATTGTGGATCGTTCACAAAGTCGAAATTGCTCCTCAATACATAAGATTGGAATCCTGAATTGGTTTCCAGAAGCAATAGGAAAGCGCTCCCGCCGCCTTTGACTTCAATAAGATGGCTACTGATATATCCCGGAACAGGTTTGAGTTCGGTTATTTCGAGCGTCAGGCGGTCTTCTTGAAATTCAAACCATGTTTCCAGCTCTTTAAGGTCAACATCACCTTCATTCAAATTTAGTGTAATTATTTCGGCGTATGCCTCACCTGCTTGTGGGTCTCCCACCTGGGCTAAATTGTATGCTAATCCCCAGCGCCAGAACACAGCCTGCGGTACATCGGGATAGCGTAACAAGGCTTCTTTTTGGGCGATGGTAGCATAATAGAAGGCGTCGTAATAACCTTCATCGTTCTCACCGCGTTTATCTTCTGATAAAGTGTTGGGATAGTCATCCATCAGCATGACCATATAGTCGGCAAGTTCAGGAGACCATTCTTCCAGGCTGTAGTCCTTGCCTCTAACGGCGCTGGCTGGAGTCAATGTAGGTGGTCCGGAGTAAGTTGGTGTCAGGGATGGTGTGGGCGTCTGGCTAGGTATCAGGGTGATGGTTGGTGTAAAAGTTGGTCGGCTGGTGCGAGTCGGCTCAGGAGTTGGTGTAATCGTCGGAATAAGGGTAACCGTATGTGTATTTGTCGGAATGGGAGTGATCGTTGGCGTAATCGCTGGTGATGGAGCAAGTACAACAGGATAAGCTGCCAGCAAGACTAACAAGGCCAGGATAAAGATCAAAATGACCACCAGGCTTGTCAGTAAATACCGGATGCGTGCGGTACTCTCAGGTGAATCTGCCATTATAATATCGCTTTGATATCTGCCGCCACTTTATCAGCAACCTCGGGGGTAAGGGGTAAAAGTGGGGGGCGAACTGTCCAGTTAGGGAAATTGTACTGGCGAGCCAGGATAGCTTTTAGTACAGGAGGAAATGGCGTGTAGACCTCCATTACTGAGCGCGCAGCATTCAAACGTTCTTGGATCTTTGTGGCATCCTGGTCTAGCTGATAGGTATCCCACACTTGTCGCAATCTAGGGGAAGCAATATTTGCCAAAGCAGTGATACATCCGGATGCCTCAGCTTGAAGAGCTAGGCTGAACAGGCGGTCATTGCCAGTTAACACGAAGAGATCTCTTCTAAAATGATCCCCTAATATGCGGGCATATTCAGGGTCCCCGCTGGAGTCTTTCAAGCCAGCAAAACGGTTCGGGAAAGTCTCTTTCAGATGTTCCAGTAAGTTAATCGATAAGGGCACACCGGAGATCCCCGGTATATGGTAGCCTAGCAGCGCTTTTCCCTGAGGAACGGCTTGTTGAATAACCTGGCTAAACCAGGCGAATAGACCTTCGTCGGATACTTGTCGGAAATAATATGGAGGTAAAACGACCACGCCATCATAACCCAGGTCAAAGCTCGCCCGAGTCAGTGCAATTGTCTCTTCCAGGCTGGGGGTGCCTGTGCCGGCGAGCAATCGGAAATCCGGAATAGTTTGCTTAACTTCGAGAGCGGCACGTAATAGAGCAATACGTTCATTGGGAGCGAAGGAGGGTCCTTCTCCAGTTGTCCCTAATAGTAATACGCCATGACAACCCCGGTTTGCTAAGAATTCTAGCAAAGTGGGTAGCGCGGATATATCGAGGGTGTCGTCTCCGCTGAGGGGTGTCACCGCGGCAGCATACACTCCAGATAGAAAATGCTGGTTTTGCATGGGCTGATTATACTGGATTTCCAACCTTCCAATTGTGGTAAACTCAACTCCACACAATTCGGTTGTACCCCCTCAACTTCTGAAGCAGGGACGCTTTCCCCTGATGATTTTGCACAAATTACTCCTTTGATAGTTGGTAATTGAAGAGGAAAATAAGTGCAGATCTGGGAAAACGCTTATGCTGCTTAATATGTCAATTAGACTAACTTGATTTCAGAGCGCTTAAAAACTATAATTTGTTTATGAAGATAAAAACCATATATCAAATACTAATGCTGGCATCATTCCTGCTGTTAACAGCATGCGGAGGGAGCTCTAATCCTGACCAGGTTGCAGTGCCATCTGAAACCCATACCGCGATTGTTACGAAAGTACCAACGATGACTTCTACTCCTACCGAAGTAGTGATCTCAGGAACTATAACAATTTGGCATTCCTGGGAAGAGCCTTATGTGCCGGCCTTGATGAAAACGATTACTGCTTTCCAGGAAGAATATCCTAACGTGCACTTTGACGTGCTCTACGTGCCCGAATTAGATTTGCGTGCCAGTTTTGAACAGGCGGCTTTGGAAGGGGGAGGACCCACCGTTCTGATTGGCTCGGACGAATGGGGCCCTTCTTTTTATGATTTGGGTTTGATTGCAGGGATTTCTGAACTTATTGATCCAGACTTGCTTAACACGCTTAACTCAGCAGCGGTTGGCAGAGGACGTTATCAGGATGAATTGATTGGTTTACCTCTAGATATTAATGGTGTTGTCTTATATCGCAATACAGGAATTATTCCACAATCACCCTTTACGTATGATGAATTGATATCCTTGGCAAAATCAGCCAACCAAGGTGATATCTTGGGTGCGTACCTGGATCGTAGTTTCTATTTTTCGGGTGCCCATTTACTTGGCTTGGGGGGTGATCTGATGACAGCAGAAGGGGAGCCGGCTTTTGACGATGAGATCGGACTTCGGTGGGTCAATCTGTTGCTTTCATTTGACCAAGCTGGCCCAACAGATTTTTTCACTGACAATGATGTCTTTGCTTTCAAAGAAGGCCGGGTAGGATTCTTAGTTGA
>DAOVXM010000281.1 GCA_030636125.1 Chloroflexota bacterium
AATAGCAGAGATACGATGCAGTGTGCGCTCTAGCCCGGCACGATTGTCGCTGTCAAAATCTCCAATGCGGCCAGTCACATATTCGAGGTCAGCACGCGTCACCTCAACTTTGCTGAGTACGATTTCGCGATCGATGAAACGTGCGGTTGGAACCCTCCCCAGGTCTAGTATCACCTCCAAGAGGTTATCGCTGTCGTCCTCTTCGATGACGGCCTTAGTGATATGAGGCGGCAATACACCCAATAGGGCTTGCAAATCGTCTGTAATTCGACGTTGTGTCATAGATTACTTGATGCTCTCCGATCTAGTAAATGGAGTAGTGATCTCCTGCTGTCCTCCTTCGAGAGCAGGGAGTGTAAATGAACTGCGGACTTTCTTGGCTACAGCCAGGTGTTTCACCATAACTGCCTGATGGGGACCAGCTTCGGTATTCATATCTTCCAAGGCATGTTCTAACCAGGATTGGTAAGATCGAATGCACAAGTATACCGGTCGATCGTGACGGTTGGGTAAATTATAGATCAAATCATCTAAGCGCTCTGGCACTTGATCAGTTTCTGGATGGATAAACGGTTGGACCCAGATCCCACGTTGGCCGTATTTTATCTCTGCATAAGCCAGCAACTCATCATCCTGATAATACACTAAGCCGTTCATGCGGTCTGTAGGCAGGGATTCTACTTGCTGGACTAATCCAGGGACCAGAGTGTTGTACAGAGTGCGAACTGCAATAACATCTTGACTAGAGATCTCTTGCCAGTGAGAAGGGTTGGCACTTTGCTTCTCCTCTTCCGAGAACTGCCAGATCCGTTGGCGAACGTAGAGTGCAAATCCCGCTTTACGTAGATTTTCAAACGCAAGCGTGCGTTCCTCGACTTCAGCCAGCAGGTGGAAAGCGCCTCGCTTACCAATTTGTTGAATTATATACTCAAGTAGGGGGTGCAGTGCCCCTGTTTCGAGCGATGATTCAGGTGCAATAAACGAGAGGTGGGCGAGTTCATCCCCCTGAGCATGGCGAACCTGGCCCAGGAGTGGTTCATCGCTATATTGTTTGTCCCTGCCGAGGTAGGTATAGTTGCCGGTGGCAAGGGCGAAGTACGAGAGCAAAGCTCTGGCTGGCACGAGCACTTCACCACGCGTTAATACGGAAGCGTTATCGAAGAATAAACCCCGGTTCCGGTATCGTATTAATGTGGGTAGGTCCCGTAAGTCGAATTGTCTGATATTCATCAGGGGTTTTCAGGTATTGGGTAAGCGAAAGCAGCCAATTATGAAAAATCTGGCTTATTGCGTCACCAGGGATAAGAAGTAGCGGTGAATGCGGTCATCTCCAGTGAGTTCTGGATGGAAAGAAGTCGCTAGTAAATTTCCTTGTTGGGCGGCCACGATACTGCCGTCAGGCAGAGTCGCCAGTACATGCGCGCTCCCCTCCACAGACTCGATCAAGGGAGCCCGGATGAAGACAGCATGAAATGGACGGTTACCCTGCTGGTCTAGACCTTCCAATGCCGGAATGTCGAGATCGATCTCGAAACTGGCCACCTGTCTGCCGAACGCGTTCCGTTCCACGGTGATGTCCATTAAGCCCAGCAGTGGTTGTTGCCGGCGAGCATCCTTGGATAATAATATCGCTCCGGCACAGGTGCCCCAAACGGCTTTTGCTTCACCGAATTTCTTTAAGGGTTCAATGAGTTGATAGTCGTTGGCCAGCTTACCAATGGTAGTCGATTCTCCACCTGGGATGATCAAGCCATCTAGCTTCTCGAGATGATCTGGTAAACGAACTTGGCGAGCCTCAATTCCGATCTGCTCGAGGATTGTGATATGTTCAGCGAAGTCTCCCTGAAGAGCGAGGACGCCGATCTTCATACCGAAATTTCAGGCACCAGGTGTGGCATTTGCGACCATTACCAGCCGCGATCGGCGATCAACTCGGCTTCCGGTATGGCCGAGATTTGACGGCCAACCATGGGATCGCCTAAGTTGCGACTGACTTCAGCGAGTATGTAAGGGTCTTGGTAGTGGGTCACAGCCTTGACTATCGCTGCAGCACGCTTCGCAGGATCGCCAGATTTAAATATGCCTGAACCCACAAAGACACCATCCACCCCGATCTGCATCATCATGGCTGCGTCTGCTGGGGTGGCGAGGCCTCCCGCAGCGAAGTTGACCACTGGCAAGCGCCCTAAGGCTCGAGTCTCGAGCACCAGCTCATACGGAGCTCCGATTTCTTTAGCGTAGCTCATCAGCTCTTCCTCAGGCATGTTTTGCAGGCGGCGGATCGAACCCAGGACAGAGCGCGCGTGGCGCACTGCTTCAACGACATCTCCTGTACCTGCCTCGCCTTTGGTGCGAATCATAGCTGCCCCTTCACCAATCCTCCGTAATGCCTCACCGAGGCTAAGGCAACCGCAAACGAAAGGTACTTTGAAATCGTGCTTGTTTATGTGGTGTGCCTCGTCGGCTGGAGTCAATACCTCGGATTCATCGATATAATCAACACCAATCGCTTCTAAAATTTGAGCCTCAACGAAGTGTCCAATGCGTGCTTTAGCCATAACTGGAATGGTTACTGCGTCCATGATCTGCAGGATCAGCTCGGGATCACTCATGCGTGCAACCCCACCATGTTCACGGATATCAGATGGTACACGTTCTAGAGCCATGACAGCCACAGCACCAGCATCCTCAGCGATACTTGCGTGCTCGTGAGTGACAACATCCATGATCACGCCCCCCTTTAACATTTGAGCCAAACCTTTTTTAACTGCGAAAGTAGCAACTTCCTTTTCCATACTTTCTCTACCTCCAGGATTAATGCGAACTAATCGCTAATTGCATTCTACCACGCAGCGAAATGCCTGACAATTGGTGTCTAATTGTGGATATCCGATCTAATAGATCGTTAACATTACCCAATGATCTTATTAATTGCCCCCAAGCTGCTGGGGTCCAGGATCGTTGGAGATCCTCACCGGATTTGTGGGTGGAATCATATTAAGAGAGTCGAAATATTCAATCTGAGCTGAGTGATTCTTGATCCGACTCTACCTCTTCTTCTCCGCTGCCGATTCCCAGGGGCACCCATTTGCGTTCATCCTTAAGGCGGTGCTGGTACCCACCGCGGTCGTGGATGGCATCGAATCCTTCTGGCTTGATAAACATCTGGTCGCCATCTAGCAACCCGCTTATGCCGGATTGTCCAGGCTCGGGTCGTTTCGAACCGGGTTTGGCGGCCTGTTTCGGATCGTAATCCAGCGGTTCTTCGTAGGTAGTTACAAAACCTTCAAAATTCCGTAATATGATCTTGTGATCTGACATGCTAAGCAGATAGTTGGGACTTACGGGTATTTTTCCACCCCCACCAGGAGCGTCAATAATATAATCCGGGACCGCGTAGCCTGAGGTATGCCCGCGCAAGCCCTCGATGATTTCTATCCCTTTGGCGACCGGTGTGCGGAAGTGCCCCGCACCTTCCACCAGGTCGCATTGGTAAAGGTAATATGGGCGAACGCGCATACGGACCAGGTCATGCACAAGTCGGCGCTGTATATGTACGTTGTCATTTACACCTGCCAGGAGCACCGATTGGTTGCCAAGCGGAATTCCCGCTTTGGTCAATCGGTCGCAGGCTTCAGCCAGCTCGGCGGTGATCTCGTTGGGATGGTTGACATGGATATTGAGCCATAACGGGTGGTACTTCTCGAGAACGTCTGTGAGCTCAGCGGTAATACGCATGGGGAGGAAGACTGGCACCCTTGAGCCAATGCGCACGATCTCGATGTGTGGGATTTCCCTCAAACTGCTGAGAATCTCCTCCAGGACCTTTGGCGCCAAGACAAGGGGATCTCCTCCTGAGAGAAGCACATCCCGCACTTGAGGCGTTCGTTTAAGGTATTCGAGCTGCATTTCGAATTCTGAGCGCGAGAATGTGGCGGAAGGATCCCCGACGATTCGCGAACGAGTGCAGTATCGGCAGTATGAAGCGCATTGAGTTGTAACCAGCATCAATACCCGATCAGGGTAGCGGTGTACAAGACCTGGTACAGGGGAATGGCGATCTTCGGCTAAAGAATCCTCCATCATGGCAGTGAAAGGCACCATTTCTGCCTCAGTGGGGACGACTTGTTTGCGAATTGGATCATCCCTATCCTCAGGATCGATCAACGAGATGAAATACGGCGTGATGTCCACCCGAAACAGATGAGCAGCGGAGAGCGCTTTGCGCTCACTATTGGTGAGCGGAACAACTTTTTCAAATTCCTCTACAGTGTTTATTCGGTTGCTTAATTGCCAACGCCAGTTGTTCCATTTTTCATCAGGAACATCCATATAGGCAGCAGCTCGCTTAGAAGTGAAAGGCATTGTTGCCATCTGATTTATCTCCTCTACTAGTACTTACGCACGATAAAATGTTTACCGTTCATTTTCTGTGAATAACCAACCGACGAAAATTGGATGAATGACTTCCTGGCCTTCAATTTCTGCAACCGTTTCCCCAAGACGAAATTGCCAGATCTTCAAAGTTTGATCTTGCTCGAAGAGTAAAAATTCTCCATCAGGTGAGATGCTCAAAGGATGAATTCCAGAACCCGGGATGAGAAAGATATGGGTGTTTTCTGCTGGAAGGTAATGGTAAAGTCCATCTAGATCTGCTCCCTCTCCGCTCAACCCGTAATAGAGTGAATCATCCTGTGCCC
>DAOVXM010000005.1 GCA_030636125.1 Chloroflexota bacterium
CACATCACGCGTGCCGTCATCACGCAGCATTTCTCCTTTAACCCTGACGCCATCTTCTGGGATCAAGATGACCACCGCATCTACCGGGTAGAGCAGGGGATGGACCAGATCAAGTTTACGCTCATAGGGCATCTCATAGGCATATAGAATTTCATACGTCCCAGCCCCAGGCCGTACAGCGATCGTATCACCAAAACCATCGGAGGTACTTATATAACGCTCACCCAAGACCCCATCCTGGATTTCCAGATTGGTCGCCCCTTCTGGCACTGTAAAACTGACCGTCGTACCCCCCTCTTCCGCAACCACCAGCGTTTCATTTGTGGGGTTCGAGATGATGTACAACTCGATCACCCGCACTGTCTCTTCATCTAAAAACTCGAAGAATAAGTGCATACGATCCACAGCCAGGATAGAGGTATCTGTGGTGGTTTCATATATTTCCACCGGTAGATACAGTTCAGATACACCTTCCTCGAAAATACCGATATCAGAACCGTAGGTAGCCTGGCCGTAATCCAGAGTGACCACATAAGCAAGCTCGGGAGAGGTCTCCACATCCTCGAAGAAAAATACGCCATCTGCTCCCAGGGTGGTGGTTTGAGAGATAACAGACTGCATATGGTCGAAGCCGTGCAGCGTAAGGGTAACATCAACCGGAATCTCTCCGCTGGATTCATTAATCACCTCACCAGTGACTTTACCCAACTCCTGGGCGCCTTCAGCCGCTGTCGGGACAGGGACTTCCGCAGTCTGTGTTGTCTGTTCATCAGCGGCCGCCTTAGGGGAAGGTGAGACTTCAACTGCGATGGGTCCAATCTCAGAGGGAGTAAAGGTCAACGTGCGCACATATGCGGCCAGAGACCAGAGTTGCTCTTCTGTCAACGATTCATCAAAAGCAGGCATATCCGGTGCGATACCCTCTGCCATCGCCTGGAAAAAGTCAGCTTCAGATTTTTCCGCCATAAAAGACTGGTCGCTCAGATCTGCAGGTGGCTTTGATAGGCTGGCTGCGTCCGGGCCATCTCCCTTCCCCCGGATGCCATGACACTGGGCGCAATTAGTCTGGTAGAGCTCAGCGCCCTGTTCCACAACCGCTGGGGGGGCGCTCAAAGTGAACGAATAAGCCACAACATCCCAACGCTGCCGGTCCGAGAGGCTATTGAAAGGCGGCATGAACTTTTCCAGGTTACCTTGAGTTACCTGGCTATACCAAAGGGCTGGCGTTGACTGGCGAGCAAACTCGGGGGAGCCGATAGGTGCTACTGGGTTCGGCAATTGTTCAGCCTGGGAACCATCCCCCAGTCCAGTCTGGCCATGACAAGGGGCGCATTTTTCCGCATAAATCGCTTGGCCATTCCCGGGATTAGGAGGGACTAAAGGGTATAGTGGTCCGTTGATTTCCACCGGCTGCTTGCTGGGCACTGGAAGTTGTTCAGACCCGGGTGGTGGCGTAATATCCGCTGCCAAAGAAAAGGAACAAGCAGTGAGCAATAATGCAAAAAGTATCAGGATAAAGCTAGAAAGTTTCATAACAATCAGGGTAAGGGAGACGTAAAAAATGTGCTGAATGATAGCCCTTTCATACTTTAGATTCCGGGTTTGACACGAAGAGGGTCATTCCAGTGTTGTTCCACACCCCGGGCAGAAGCGGTCGGATTTCTGGACAGGCCGGCCACACTGGGGGCAAAAGCCGGCAGCCTTCTCACTGCGCGCCCGACGCCGGTTTGCGATGATGGCTTCAAGATCATCATCTGGGGTTGCCGGAACGGGTGTTCCACCAGCTCCATTGAGAGCAGGTTCGGATAAAGCCCGGCGGGCAGCGATGGCAGCTTCGATGCGCGCTTCCGCATCCTCATCTGCATCCCCAGGTTGCAAGGCATCCAATTGTTGGAGAGTAGCAGCACCACGTTGAAGCAGAGCAGCACGTTGAGCCGGATATTCTCCTTCGGGGATTTTTCCCAGCGCGTAGTCGAAGTCCAATTCCTGTAGCGCGTCAAGCAACCGGTCGCGTTCGGCCAATAGAGCAGAGTATTCATGTTCTTCCTGGGTCATTGCGGTGGCGCTACGCTCGAAAAACGGGCGACTTATAAAGATGCCCACCAAAATGAGCAAGCCGAGAAAAAGAAAAATTGAGCCGATATCCATATTTCAGCTACTGCTCCAGCAAGGGGTCGATGACAGTCTTAATTTGAGACAACGAGCTAAACGGGCCCTTTTGGGCATACTGCAGAGTGTGGTTGCGGTCAAGAAAATATGTCTCCGGCACTCCCGAGATACGGAAAGCCTGTGATATGCGTGTGCCCAGGTCAGGGCCGTTGGGATAGGTGATGCCAAACTTCTCGAGATAGGCCCGCGCCTCGGACTCTGTGTCGACATAATCAACACCCAGGAACATCACCTCACCGCCAGGTTGATATAGCCTCCAGGCAGCCTCCAAGTCAGCGGCCTCTTGTTCGCATGGTTTACACCAGGAAGCCCAAAAATTGAGCACAACCACTTTGCCTTCTAAATTGGTAAGCTCAATTTGTTCCCCCTCAAAAGTGGTCAGCGTAAAATTGGGCACATGGTCCCCGATGGAGATCGGACCCTGCTGGGTACGCTGTAAACCGAGTGCCAAAATGATCAGTAACACCATTAAGCCAACCCAAACAAGGATACGCCCCCAGCGGGGGCGGCGGGTTGGGACTTCTTCGGGGGCAAGTTCGGTTGAGTTCACACCCATATTGGCTCCTTTAACGCTTGCTGAGTTCTTCCTCCAGCCGGGCTACATACTCGTCGTCAGGAGGAGGCGTTGGTGTAGTATCACCAGCCGGGGTCGCTGGAGAAGTGGGTCGCCGCATGGCTCGAAAGGCCTGGTACAGGATGTAGATACCAAGCAAAATAGCAAGCGGGGGGACGAGATACACCAACCAGTTTAAACCACGGGCAGGGGGAGCCGCCAAGACCCGGTCTCCATATTGCTCCACAAAATAACCCTTGATCTGTTCCTCGTTCCAGCCCAGGCTCAACTTTTCCCGGATCAATTCACGCCATTGGGCACAGGCTTGTGTGCCGCATACATCCAGGGGGATGTTCTCACAAACCGGGCAATACAATTGTTTTGCGATGACATTAACCTCATCATCCGATGGCGCTCGCGGGTCACCTTCTTGTGCCAATACTGCGGTTGCCAGAATAAAGGTGAGAACTAGCGTTAGCAGAATTACGGACAAGATACGGTTCATATATCTTTGTTTCATGTCTTTCTCGTAGGGTTGGATAAACTAAGCCTTTGCTGGCGCATAACCGGGTCGCCGTACAGCCTTAACTACCGGTTCTGGATCCTTATCCGGCCAGGCCGCAACCAGGGTGCCTATGATGAATACAAAGCCTCCCAGCCACAGCCAATTGACCAGCGGGTTAAGAAAGATCTTAAAGGTTGCGCCAATCGTTGAGACAGGTTGCCAGTCGACCAGTAAAACGTAAAAGTCATCCTCCATCGTACTACGCACGCCAGGAATGGTCATGGGCTGCTGGGATTCGTAGTAGTAATCGCGCCGGGGGTAAAGTTCGCCGACATATTCACCACCTTTGTAAACGCTGATCACAGCACGCGCCACGTTACGCCCATCCGGGGTGTCGAACGTAGCCAGGGAATCGTATGAAATGGTGTAATTTCCTAAGGAAATCTGCTCGCCCTGAGCGATCGTCCCTTGAGTCTCCGTTTGGAAGATCTCAATGCCGATGATACCAATCGCCATCAACACCACACCCAGGTGAATGATATAACCACCATAGCGGCGACGGTTACGACCAGCCAGATTCCATAGAGCCACCGGGAGGCTCTCACCTGATCTGCGATGGCGAGCCATGGCACCGCGCCAGAACTCGTACAGGGTAACCGCAATCACAAAACCGGAAAGCCAGAAACCCAACAATGCCGCTGGCTGGCGTATGCCCCTAAACAACACAAAAGCCAACACCAACAGGGAGGCGATAAAGGGCTTCCAAATGGCTCGCCCCAAGGTTTTGGCAGTAGAGTGCCGCCAGGCAGCCAATGGGGCAACCCCCATCAAGAGCAGCAATCCAGCGAACAAGGGCGCAGTAGCTCGTTCATAAAATGGAGGCCCTACCGTCACTTTTTGACCTGTGACCAGCTCTGAAATCAGCGGGAAGATCACTCCCCAAAAACATATCACGAGGATAGCGATGAACAACAGGTTGTTCAACAGGAATAAAGCCTCACGAGAGAACAGGGAAGTCATCTGGGCTTCGGAGGTCAATTCGTTCCAGCGATTGAGCAATAAAGCCAACGAAGTGATGAAGGTCAACCCGATAAACGCGAAGAAAAGGGGACCAATCGCGCTCTGAGCAAATGCGTGCACCGATGAGAGCACACCAGAACGTGTCAGGAAGGTGCCGAATAAAACCAGGTCGTAAGTTAAGATGATCAGCACCATATTCCAACGCTTAAGCATACCCCGCTTTTCCTGGATCATCACCGAGTGGAGAAAGGCCGTACCGGTCAACCAGGGCATAAATGCCGCAATCTCAACCGGGTCCCAGCCCCAATAGCCGCCCCAGCCCAGTACGTCATAAGCCCAGCGGCCACCCAGGATTAAACCAAGCGAGAGGAATAACCAGGCCACTAGCGTCCAGCGCCGGGTTATCCGAATCCAGCGATCGTCTGTGCGCCCTGTAATCAAGGAAGCGATCGCAAAAGCGTAGGGTATAACAAAAGAGACAAAACCCAGGTACAGCAATGGTGGATGGATGATCATCCCGGGATGGCGTAATAAGGGGTTCAAGCCTCGTCCATCTGCCTGCACCAATAATTCTGCCCCTGCGGGAGGGAACATGGCCTTGATCGGTTGACCAAAGGGCACACTCCAAATTCGAGCAAAGGGATTCTCAACAAAGATCACCAGGATCAGAAAGAACGCCAAAGTAACCAGGGATACGACAATGACCCAGGGCAAAAACTCACGATCACGATCCCACTTACGCAAGGTAACAGCAGAAGCAAACGCCGCCATGAGCCAGGTCCAGAAGAGCAGCGAACCTGCTTGACCACCCCACAAGGCTGTGACGCGCAAGTACATAGGCATACTGTTGCTGGTCACCGAAGCGACGTATTCAACTTCGTAATGACCATTAACCAGAAGGTAGATAAGGCCCACAGCCGATAAGGTCAACAAGGGGAAAGTAAGCAGCATCGCATTGCGAGCACTTTCCACCCATGCCGGGGAATTTTTACGGGCGCCATAAACGGCTGCCCCAACTCCATATAAGGAGATCACAAATGTGATGACGAGTGCAGCGTATCCCAGGTTTGCAACCATTAAGAACTCCGAAGAAAATTCAACATACGTGATTTATCTCTACGTGATTTATCTCTACGTGATTTATCAATATATGATTTATCAATAATACGTGATTTATCAAACGCAAGCCGCACAAAGGCAAAATGCGTCCTACGTTTCATAACAGCTTTACCCATCAACAAATTTATCCTTCGGATTGCTCAGGGACAGCTTCTTCATACTTGGTGGGGCATTTCAATAAGAGTTCGTCAGCAAGAAATACACCATTCTCATCGATTTTGCCGGTCATGATCGCCTGAGCTTCATCACGTAACAAATCAGGCTTCACACCAATATAGATAACTTCGATACGTTGCCGGCTTGGATCAACCACCGCCTCGTGGAGCACCTTGGCTAACCCACCTTGAGCTTCAATTTCCTGGTTATCACCGGGAACGTGGGCAACAGAAAATGCCAGGGTGAGTGTCTGCGGGTCGTACTGGATCGAATCACCGATAACAGCACCAGAGATGCGTAGACCACGATCAGCCACGCTATCACCTTTGGCAACTAGCTCATCCACGGTGAGGAAATATTGAGCGCTGGCTTGGGTTGAGGAGATGATCAGATAAACTACAGCAGCAAAAATTAAAGCTCCACCAATGAAGAATTTTAAACGTCCCCCAGATCCCGCTTCGGCGGTCTTTGTGGCGACTTGCTCCTCCATATTAAATAACCTCCAAGAACTTGATATAGGCTTAGCGGTTGTTTTCGGCACCTACTTGTGCACAAGAACACACCCCATAAGTCTATCGTAAATTGTTGCACATTTAGATTAATGGTTGCTGAGATAACACAAATAATCCAATTAAAGCCCTACACTTTAATCAAACCTGTCCGAATAGCGAACTTCACCAACTCTGTACTGGAATGCAGATCGAGCTTCTTCATGATGCGTTCGCGGTGGCGAGCCACGGTCTTAGGGCTAATGCCTAATTTACCTCCTATCTGAACATTGGTATAGCCCTCCGCGACCAATTCAAGCACTTCTAATTCGCGCTTACTGAGGACATCCAAGCCTTGCACTTCAGGGGATTCCTCTGTTACCGCACGTGATTCAGAAGATAGCTGTGTTGATAATCGGCGATAATCCTCCAACAACCAGCGCGCCAGTGCAGGCTGCAAGTAGACATTACCTTCTGCCACCGCACGGATAGCACTGACCAATTCCTCAGCAGCAGAATGTTTGGTTAGATACCCCGAGGCACCAGCAGCCATCATCTCAAACAGGTACTGTTTGTCCGTGTGAACGGTTAGCCCCAGGACGTGACATTCCGGGCAGAGGTCTTTCAAGCGCCGGGTTGTCTCCAACCCATCCATTTCCGGCATGGTAATATCCATCACCACCACATCGGGCTGCGTCTCTTGGGCGCGTTCAATCGCCTCGGCACCACTACTGGCATCCGCCACAACCTGTATACCTGGCTGGGTCTCCAGGTAAGACCTCAACCCTGTGCGCACTATATCATGATCATCAACGAGCATTAATCGGATTGTGTTCATTAGGAGTCTCCTCAAGTTCTATAGGGTCGGATTCCAATATGGGCACTAAGATTTCAACGGTAGTCCCACTTCCAGGTTGGGAATACACTTGAAACTTACCTTCGACGGACTCGGCCCGCTCACGCATACCCGCCAACCCCCAGCCACGCGGGGGTACGTGATCCACATCTACGCTGAAGCCCACCCCTTCATCTATAACACGTAAAGTCGCCTGATTAGAGGCGCATTGTAGCTGAACCGTAGCGCGCTCACATTGGGCATGACGGGCAACATTGGTCAGCGCTTCCTGCGCCACACGAAACAGCACTGTCTCCACCAGCGGGTCTAATCTCTGGCGGGGTGCTTCGATCTCCAGCGTGACATCCAATCCGGAGCGGTTGTGCTCTTCATCGGCTAAATACTTAAGCGCAGCCACCAGACCCAAATCGTCCAACTGGGCTGGTCGCAAATCATGCACCATGCGGTATATCTTAAGTGACATCTCGCGACTTAAGGATTGTAATCTATCAAGCAATTTCTCCACTTTATCATCCCCGGAGATAGAATTCCGTAAAGTCGCCAGATCAAGCGTGAGAGCAGTCAAAAACTGGGCTGTTTCATCGTGCAGCTCACGCGATATACGCCCTCTCTCTTCTTCTTGTGCGATGACGGTATGGCGTAACAGTTCTTTGCGCAGTGTTTCCCTTTCTACCAGGTCGCGCTGGATCTGTTCTAAGGCTGCCATGCGCTCTTCCTGGGCAACAAGGAGTTCTTGCTGCCGCTCGGCTTCGACCACCTGAGTAGCGCGCACCAAGCCATAGGTGATAAGAACCGCCAAAACTGCCCGGACCACCTGTATAGGCATACCGGTGAGCTCGATGAACGTTGCCGAATTCACATATTGGGCTGGAAATATATCTATTGGAGCAACAAAAAGCTGAGTAAGGCTATAAAGAGCAAAAGCCCAACTTGCCAACTGCAAATTAATTCCCAGGCTGCGACGGTTTTCAGCCCTTGCCTCTGTAGCCTGGCGGTTTAAAGCCAGGGCAGCCAATAAAGCACCTGGCACAGCCAGCATATAACGTGACAAAGCATCCGCATGCTCCATCAAATGTGTCGGCGTGGATTGATGGGATAGGCTGGTGACTATCACCAAAAACAGGTACAAAACCAGCAAACCAAGACTTATTAAGATCTCGCGGGGGGATAAACGACCCTGCTGAGGACGCAGAACTTGTAGCCCGTAGAGTATCAAAGATGTAAAAGAGACGATGAGCAAGCCCAAGCGCACAAAAGGTATCCCTGCGGGCATCCCCACACCGAACCAAACCCCTATCAGAATCCCCATTTCCAACCACTCATGCGTACCATGGACGAAACCAAAGATGGCTAACGGCCAGAGCACACGCGCCTTGGCCAGTTTGGGCGCGCGCTGTGCCTCCAACATCATGGACAGGCCCATGCTGAAGAATGCCAGCCCATAGACGAAAAACACGAGTACGATATTGATATCTAAACCTGAAGCAGGCATGTCCAGATCCAATCAACCGCTCAGCTAAGGAGAGATGTGCTCTCAATCTCCAAGGCGGGGTATTTACTATCTTTTATTATTGTACAGGAATCCGGTAAAATTTTCCTCCCTTTTTTGGGTTACAATTGTCATACACTGTGTGTGATTTTTGTTAGGATACTGAAGCTCTGATCTAAGGTACAATTTTCCAGCAAGGGAATTAAGACCTTGTTTCTCTCTATCGTCCTGTATCTGATTACGCAAGACCACATCGCTAACAAATCTACCATGCCTGGAGTTAGTATATGAAACGATTTTTACAAAAGATTAAATCATTCTTCTTCCCACCGGAAGGAACACCCACCTGGGCACGCGTATTACCCTACGCCTTGCTGGGTGTGCTGACATTGATATTACTTACCGGTGCCACCTATGCCTGGGAATACACCAATTCGCCTCCGTTTTGCGGCGAAACCTGTCACACCATGCCTCCCGAGTTCACATCTTATTTAACCTCACCCCACGCGCGCATCGACTGCGTGGATTGCCATATCGGCAAGGGCTTCATCGCCACCCGCATTACCCGTAAAGCTGGGGACGCCAAACACATCATCTCCTTGGCCTTCAAAGACTATGAGTTCCCCATACAGGCAGGCGAACTGCGCCCGGCACGCGAAACTTGCGAACTATGCCATTTTCCCCAGAAATTCTCCGACGACAGCCTGCGTGAGATCAAGAGTTATGAAAACGATCTTGAAAACACGCCCACCAGCACCTACCTGACACTCAAAACTGGTGGGGGCAGTAAACGCGAAGGTTTAGGGCGTGGTATCCACTGGCACATTGAAAACCAGGTGGAATATCTGGCGACAGACCACGGAGAACAAAACATACCCTATGTACGCGTAATCAATGATGATGGCTCAACCGTCGAATACCTTGAAATTGGTTCTGACATCGATCCAAGCACGATCGACCCTGATGAGTTAAAGGAGATGGACTGCATCACCTGCCACAACCGCATCACTCACCTGGTGCTCACACCAGAAAAAACGGTGGACGAATTGATGGTCAAAGGCATCATCTCGCCAGATATCCCCGAAATCCGCCTCAAGGCTGTTGAAGTCTATGGCGCTTCATATGAAACCACCCAAATGGGTCTGAATGGAATCGCCGGCTTAACCGGGTATTATGAGGCCTACTACCCAGATTACTATGCCGCGAACAAAGATACCGTCGACGGTGCTATTGCCGCCTTACAGGAAGCATACGGAAACAGCGTTTTCCCAGAACAAAAATCGGACTGGAATTCACATGCCAATAATGTTGGACACGAAGACTCCCCAGGCTGTTTCCGCTGCCATGATGGCAAGCACTTGAACGAGCAAGATGAAGCCATCCGGCTGGAGTGCAACCTGTGCCATTCGATCCCAGTGGTGACCGGGCCGACAGACTTCGTCGCCAATATCGAGATCAGCCGCGGTCCGGAGCCGGAATCACACCTGAACCCAAATTGGATTTCGCTGCACCGCGACGTATTCGATCCAACCTGCGAGAATTGCCATTCAACTGATAATCCTGGCGGGACAGACAACAGTTCGTTCTGTTCAAACAGCGCCTGTCATGGCAGCGTGTGGGAATATGCCGGATTCGATGCGCCGGGGCTGCGTGAAATCCTGCTTGATCAACTGCCTCCAGCACCAACGCCAATACCAATTCCTGCGGGAGGTGAGTTAACTTATGCTGAGACGATTGGTCCACTGTTGGAAGCGCGTTGCGGCGACTGCCACGGCTCGAACGGCATCGAGGGGCTGAACTTGACCACTTATCAAACCACTATAGCGGGTGGCAACAGTGGCGCGGCAATCTTGCCAGGCGATCCTGACAACAGTTTGATTATTATCAAACAGACCGATGAGCAAGCACATTTCGGCCAGTTTACTTCCGAGGAACTGGAGTTGACCATCGAGTGGATAAAGATCGGCTCACCGGAACAATAACCCCAGTTATAAAATCATGGGCAGCACGGAATACTGCCCATGATTTTTTATACGTCACACCTTGAGAGGAACAAAGATGAGTGAAGATAAACAAATCTCACGACGCAACTTTATGGCTATCGCCACCTGGGCGATTGGGGGGTTTATTGGCATTGCATTGGCGATCCCCGGCATAGCATATGTCATTGGACCAGCTCTTAAACGCAAAGAAGAGGGGGATTGGATCCGCCTCGGTTCCACCTCGAAAGTCGAACTGGGGACGCCCAACTTGTTCAAAGCCAAAATTCAGCGCCAGACCGGATGGATCGTAAATGAGGATGAATTATCCATATATGTTCTGACGGATAATGGGCGAGACTTCATCGCCATGTCAAATATATGCACCCATCTCGGCTGTCGCGTCCGCTGGATCCCTGATCAGGAACAATTCTTCTGCCCCTGTCACAACGCCGTTTTTAATAAGGATGGCTCTGTAGGCTCCGGACCACCACCCCGGCCTCTGGATCGCTACCAGGTCAAGGTCGAAGACGATCAACTCTATGTGTTAGGAGGCTAAAATGGGTACCAAAGTCGGGAACTGGTTTGATGAACGAATTGGGTGGCGGCAAGTTTGGGAATCAATCTTCAAGCGTTACATTCCAAAAGTCAACTGGCTCTATACCCTGGGCAGCGCCACCTTGTGCGTCGCTCTCATCCAAGGGGTTACTGGCATCTTGCTGACCATTTATTATGTCCCCACACCGGATCATGCCTACAACAGCGTGCTATTCATCACTACGCAAGTACCGGCGGGCTGGTTGATACGTGGCTTGCATCATTGGGGCGCTAGCGCTATGGTAATCCTCACAGTTTTGCACATGTTGCGAGTGATCTATTACGGCTCGTACAAGTTCCCGCGCGAGGTGACCTGGTTTACGGGTGTAATACTACTCATCGTGGTGATCGGCTTCGGTTTTACAGGTTACCTGCTGCCGTGGGATCAAAAAGCCTTCTGGGCAACCACCGTGGGCACGCTCATCGCGGGCACTCCGCCGCTGGTAGGAGATTTTATTTTACGCGTCGTGCGTGGTGGTGATGAACTCTCTGCCGTGACCCTGGCACGCTTCTTTGGTGTGCATGTATGGGTGCTTCCGGCCACATTACTGCTGCTGCTCAGCATGCATATGTACCTTGTGATCCGTCATGGTATCAGTGCTGTACCAAAACGAGAGGACTAGCAAATGAATGAGAAGGAGAGACAAGAATATCTAGAGCAGTACCAGCAGGCCAAAAAGAAAGGCGTGCCCTTTTTTCCGGATATCCTATTCAAGGACGCGATTGCCTCTTTACTGGTTTTTCTCGTACTGGTTGCTTTAGCTTACTTTATGGGTGCTCCATTGGAGCCGCGCGCGGACCCTGCTGATAATTCCTACACACCGCGACC
The DNA here is from genome assembly GCA_030636125.1 of Chloroflexota bacterium. The sequence goes on from DAOVXM010000005.1 coordinate 11,761, forward strand.
TGAATGGTATTTCCTATTCCTGTTCCAATTGCTGAAGTATTTTCCCGGCAACCTTGAAGTAGTGGGTGTGGTAGTACTCCCAACCATAGCAATAATATTACTGTTTCTATTGCCTTTTTTAGACAGTAGTGCAAAGCGGTATTTTCGGAGTAGGCCTGTGATCATAGGGATAACCTCATTGGCAGTAGTCGGGGTCGTCTTTCTGAGCGTCCAGTCTCACCTTGAAACCCCACCTCCCGCCGAGGTAGCCCAGGGTGACCAGACCGCGGCTTTATACGCCAAGAATTGTGCGGGTTGTCATGGATCGACAATTGTACTCGCCACGAATACCAACCTGCACGATGTGATCGCTCAAGGTCAACATGAAGACATGCCGGCCTGGAGTGCAGATCTCTCCAGCGATCAGATTGACGCTTTGGCTGGATTCATCCTCTCCCCAGGCGGCAGCCAGCTCTTTTCCGAAAACTGCGCAGCCTGCCACGAGGCAGCCGAACTGGTCGCTGGAGATCCAATTGAACTGAAAACTGCCCTGGAGCAAAGCCAAAGTTTTGCCGCTCACGCCGAGGTAGAGGTGCCTGATTGGTCAGAGACATTGAGCCAGGAAGAACGTACCGAGATACTCAATTTCCTGGTCGCTCCTGATGGACAACGGATATTTGCTACGGACTGCGCTCCTTGCCACGGTCAATCCGTAGCATTTAGCGGCGAGGAATCCGAATTGTATACACTCATCGCGCAGGGTGGCCTGCACCTGGAGATGCCGCCCTGGCAAGAGCGGTTAAGCGGTATCGAGCTGGATAACCTCACTCAATATGTGATTGATCCAGTCGGGCGACCCGAGGGAGAAGCATTGTTCCAGGAACACTGCGCCGCCTGTCACGGAGAGCGCCTCCCCGAAGCCGAGGAGTTCTACCAGACACGTGAGACTATCGCGACCGGTGGCTCTCACCAAATTATGCCGGTCTGGGGTGAGGTGTTGACCCCCGAGCAATTGGACGCCCTGGTAAGTTATACGCTTAGTGCCGCCGCAGGCACATCTTTAGAGGTGGGCCAGCAATTATTCAGCACCAACTGCGCCTCCTGCCACGGTGACTTCGGTGAAGGCGGGGCTAATCCTGCTCTTCCCGGTGATATCATCGCCCCGATAAGCACCGCAGAATACCTGAAAACGCGCGACGACGCCACGCTGAGGGCTATCATCGCCCAAGGCCAGCCGAATTTCGGCATGTCGCCCTTTGGAAGCAGCTTTGGTGGACCCCTTGATGATGACGAGATAGATGCCACGGTGGCATTCATTCGATCCTGGGAAGCGAACCCACCCGTGGAGCTTCCACCTGAGGTAGTCATCGAACAAATAACACTGAGTGGTGAAGACATCTTCCTAGAGCTCTGCGCCCAATGTCATGGACCGGACGGAGAAGGTGGTATTGGACCATCATTCGTTGACGCCGAATTTAAATCAAAGCATACAGCAACAGCGCTGTTCGCTATTATCAACGAGGGTCACGAGGCTACCGCTATGATCGGTTGGGGTGAAATCCTCTCCGCAGATCAGATCCAACAATTAGTGGGATTTATCCGCCAGATGGAGCCGTTAGAGGGAGAAGCTGAAGAAGCAGGACCTCCTACTTTCTCAGCCGACGTACTGCCCATATTCGAAGCAAAATGTGTTTTTTGTCACGGAAATGAAGGGGGCTGGGATGGTTCCAGCTATCAGGCAACCATGACCACGGGTGATAACGCGCCTGTGGTGATCCCCGGCGATCCTGAAGGTAGTTTACTGGGCCAGAAGCTACTTGGCACCCATACGGAGGGCACAATCATGCCGCCAGGCGGGAAACTGCCGGAGAACCAGATCCAGGTGATCCTGGATTGGATGGAAGCAGGCGCTCTCGAGAATTGACGGAAGAACTAACTCCACTTTAACCGCTCTCTTTGCTGGAAAGTGGGGAAAAATATGATCAATCCACCCTCAAAACGCCAATTTTTTAGATATTTGGAGCGTAGTTTACGGACCAAAGTTACGCTTGGCATCGTATTGCCCCTTTTACTCATTTTAAGTATCTTCGTGGTTGTCGATTATAGGCGACACCGTGAAGACGTCCTGAACGACTTATCCTTGCTCGCGGCACAATCTGGTAGAGTGATCGAAAATAATATGCGTCACGCCATGCTAGAAGCTGACTTTGATGAGGTGCAGCTAATTTTGGATTCGATCGGTGAAACCGAGGAATTCCGAGTGATCTACTTAATAGACACCGACGGAAAGGTAATCTTTGCGCCAAACAGCGAAGGCGTTGGTAGCCAATTAAACAATAGTCAGCCGGATTGCCAGCCCTGCCATCGGCTGCCCCCGGAAAAAAGACCAGGCAGTGTGGTTGTGAAAGCTGATGATGGGCAAAGCGTTTTTCGCAGCATGCTTCCGATTAAGAACACCCCAGAATGCTCAACCTGTCACGACCCGGGAAAACCGTTGATTGGCCTGCTGCTCACCGACATACCCATAGCCCCCGTGGAAGCCGCCTTAGCGGATCATTTGCGTGAGGATATCCTCTGGTGGGTTGGGACAATTCTAGTTACCGTACTCGTTGTTAACTTAGCATTGAGTCGGATAATTGTCCGCCGCCTTGAAAGTTTAGCCCAAGCCCTGAGCAATTTCGGCCAAGACCGCCTGGACTTACCTCTACCCGTTGGGGACCCAGATGAGATCGGTCAATTGGTCACCGCATTTAACGAAATGGGGCAACGTATCGAGGCAAAAGCTGCCGATAATCGCACTCTATCCGAGCACCTGCGCCGTCAGAGCACATTGCGCGGCGAGCTACTCAAACACCTGATCACGGCCCAGGAAGACGAACGCAAACGCGTGGCGCGTGAACTCCACGACGACCTTGGCCAGACTTTAGGGGCCTTATCCTTGCAAGCGGAGATGATGGAGCGCTTTATCCCATCAGACTCGCAGGATGCTGTAGAGCAGCTTAAACAAACCCGCGCCCTGATCACCGAAACCACAGACCGAATGTATGATCTCATCCTGGCCCTGCGACCTTCGGCACTCGATGATCTGGGATTAGTAGCCGCCCTGCGAACACACGCCGAGCAGTCACTGGATGGGAGCGGGATTAGTTTTGAATTAAATACAAACGGATTCGAAAAACGTCTTTCGCCTGAAATGGAAACCGCCATGTATCGTATCTATCAAGAAGCCCTGAGCAACGTCAGGCGACATTCCGAAGCGCAACATGTACGCATCAATCTCTCCATTCATAATGACACTTTCGAAAGTGAGGTCCAGGATGACGGCCGAGGCTTTGATCCACAGGCTGTAAATATGAACGGGGATAATCCGCGTGGGTTGGGCTTATTGGGTATAAAGGAGCGTGTCAGCCAGTGTGGTGGACAAGTGGAAATAAAATCCCAACCGGGAAGCGGCACGCAGATACGCATCCGCTTGCCTCTATCGGAGGCTGATTGTGGCTGATCTGATTCGTGTGCTTATCGCCGACGACCACACCATTGTCCGCTCAGGTGTGCGTCTGCTATTAGCAGCCGAGCCTGACATCGAGGTAGTCGGCGAAGCTCTAAACGGCCGCGAGGCTGTGACCCAGGCTGAATCGCTCCGACCAGACGTGATATTGATGGATATTACCATGCCGGAGATGGATGGTCTGGAGGCCACTCGCCAGATAAAGAGCCGCTATCCGGATATCCATGTGCTGGTATTGACCATGCACCGTTCAGATGAATACTTCTTCGAGATGCTCCAGGCCGGGGCATCTGGATACGTGCTAAAGGGCGCAGAGACCAGCGAACTTATCAATGCTGTTCGGGTAGTCAGTCGAGATGAGGTCTTCCTCTACCCAACCATGGCCCAGAAATTGGTACAAGGTTATCTCAGTTTAGTGGAATGGGATGAAGACAATTTGCCTTCTCTGAGCCCACGCGAAAGGGAGATACTGCGCTTGTTAGCAGAAGGTTACAGCAATAAAGAAATCGCAGAAAAGCTGGTTGTCAGCCCCAGCACCGTTCACACCCATCGCAGTAATTTAATGGAAAAGCTCGAACTGTCTAACCGGCGTGAGTTAATACAATATGCCCGGCAACGAGGTCTTATCCAGGGTTAATAAGATTCGGAAATTCGGTAACGCCAGGTTTTTCAAAAAAGCGCCAGACAATTTGGCGTTTTTTTTTGTGAATCTAGCAATTTCTATGATTCCCAAATGCGTATTTTTTCACTATCCTATATGCAGCGGAACTCTGTGGAGAATGTATGGCAATTCGGCGGGTGTTTATCATATGGACTCATCCACTTTTTCATGAAGCAGTTTGTTTACTATTAAAACACCCCGAGATTATACTAGTGGGCGAAAATTCAGACTACCAGACTGCTCACGAGGAGATTTTAGAGCTCCAACCAGACACGATTATTGTTGAAGAGGGAGGTGAGGGCATTCCAAGCGAGGTGATGAAATATCTGAAAACTTATCCTTGGAATTTGCGGGTGACCTTCCTCAACCTCACCGACAATCAATTGAACATGTACCAACACGAACAAAGAACCATGGGGCGGGCAGACGATCTACTTCACTTAATATTAAGCGAGACCACATCAGGAGGATAGTAATAATGTGAAATACACAGCAGAAAATTCGCGTTTCCAAATGTATCTAGGTCATAGTTACATTAAGTGGTGGTACTGCTCGCCAAGTTATCCGAATTCCCCTTGAGGAACGAGTGGGGCACAAATGGAGTAAAATAATTTTCCCCCTTTAATATTGGCAAAAGTCACCATCCATCAAAGAAGAGGAGTGTGCAATATGAAACACAAAGTTTTATATGTAATTGGTTTAGTAGCTCTGTTAGCACTGGTACTAACAGCCTGTGGCACCTCTGCCACTGAGACCGAGGCGCCCAAGCCCACGGAGCCACCTCCACCGACCGAGAAACCGGCTGAACCCACAGAAGCACCGTTACCCGAAATTGTAGGTAGCAGTAGCCAAGGTGGTCTTCTCTATGATAAGTGGTGGAAGGTCCTTGGGCTCGATGAACCCGCTGAAGATCAGCCACTTTGGGCAGACCAAACCACTAATACCCGTAGCGGCGCTGATTCTTGGCGCTGCAAGGAATGCCACGGTTGGGATTATAAGGGAGCCGACGGAGCATATGGCTCCGGTTCCCATTTCACCGGATTCCCAGGCGTCTTGGGTGCAGCCGATAGCAAGGCGCCGTTTGAATTACTGGCCTGGCTGGATGGCACCGAAAACTCAGATCACGACTTTTCAGTCGTGGGAGAGGAGGCCCTGGGCGACATGGTAATTTTCCTCAGCGAGGGTTTGGTCGATGTTGGGCCTTATATCGATGCTGAGACAAAGGTCGCTTTAGGGGGAGACGGTGCCCACGGTGAAGAGCTCTTCAATGGCATCTGCGCTGCCTGTCACGGTGAGAACGGGCAAACCTTCAACTTTGGGAGCGATGATGAACCCGAATATGTGGGCACAATCGCAGTTGACAACCCTTGGGAGTTCATTCACAAGGTGCGCGCCGGGCAACCCGGCTCAGTGCCAGAAATGCCCTCAGCGATCGATAGCGGATGGAGTATACAGGACGTGGTTGACGTTCTGACTTATGCCCAGGCACTGCCCACTTCCACTGAATCAGCGGAAACCGAAACTAGCGAAGTTTCCTTTGGCGGCAAGCTGTACGATAAGTGGTGGAAGGTCGTCGAACAGGATGAGCCTGAGGAGGATATGCCCATATGGGCCCGGCAGGACACCAACACTCGCAGTGGTGGGGATACCTGGCGCTGCAAAGAATGCCATGGCTGGGACTACATGGGTGCCGACGGGGCATACGGTTCAGGATCGCATTTCACAGGTTTCCCTGGTGTGTTCGCCGCACAGGATAAGTCAGCCGAAGATTTAATGGCTCAACTCACTGGGGGTATTGACCCAGACCATGATTTTTCAGCTATTGGTGATGAGGCGCTTAGTGGGCTGGTGGTATTCATCCAGGAAGGCTTGGTTGACGTCAGCCCTTACATTGACTCCGAGACTAAAGCTGCCATTGGCGGCGAATTGACCAACGGTGAGCAGCTCTACGCCGGTAATTGCACTGCCTGCCACGGCGCCGACGGACGCACGCTCAACTTTGGAGACGAGGAAGAACCAGAATATGTAGGGACAATTGCACTCGACAATCCTTGGGAATTCTTCCACAAAGTTCGCACAGGGCAACCTGGCACGTCTATGCCGGCTGCCGTTGATAGCGGCTGGAGCTTACAGGACGTAGCTGATGTTTTAACTTACGCACAGACGCTTCCTACTGAGCTCGCTGCATCCGGCTCGCTCTCAAATGGTGGTCAGCTCTATGATAAATGGTGGAAGGTTATCGAACAGGAAGAGCCCGAGGATGATATGCCTGTATGGGCTCGGCAGGATACCAACACCCGCAGTGGTGGGGATACCTGGCGCTGTAAAGAGTGCCATGGTTGGGATTATAAAGGCGCTGATGGAGCTTACGGCTCAGGCTCGCACTTTACCGGGTTTCCAGGCGTATTCGATGCACAAGCTAAGTCCTTCGAGGAATTGATGGGCCAGCTCACAGGTGCCGTTGACCCCGATCATGATTTCTCTATGATGGACGAGGCAGCACTCACCGACTTGGTCAGGTTCCTGCAGGCAGGTCTGGTTGACGTGACACCCCTGATCGACGCCGAAACCAAAGCCGCCATCGGTGGTGACACCGCCCTTGGGGAAGAACTATACGCTACCTGTGCCGGTTGCCACGGCGAAGATGGGCGAACGCTCAACTTCGGCAGTGATGACGATCCGGAGTACGTCGGCACGATCGCGGTAGATAACCCGTGGGAGTTCTTCCATAAGGTGCGCGTTGGTCAACCCGGTACAAGCATGCCAGCCTCCCTGGACAGTGGTTGGAGTCAGCAAGAATTACTGGACTTGCTGGCTTTCGCCCAATCCTTACCTATCGAGGCACCTTAAAGTTAGCCTCAAATTAAGCAGAATGACCGGAGGACTCTCACCTCCGGTCATCTCTTATAAATGTCTCTCTTAATATCGCTATGAATCGTCGCTGGTTTCTAAGCTTCTTGATCCTTGTTGTAGTGGCTGTTGTTATTGGGATGTTCCTCACCAGAGCGCAAGCTCTGGGGGCACCCGAGCAGCCCATCCCCTACAGCCATCGCACTCACGTCGAAGCCGGGATCCAGTGCTTGTACTGCCATTCTGAAGCTACCCGTTCACATATTGCCGGTATTCCTTCGGTGGAAAAATGTATGGGCTGTCATTCAGCTATTGCAAATGAGGGTGAAGCAATTCAACCTCTCCTGGACTATTGGGAACGTGGTGAAGCAATTGCCTGGAACCGGGTAAACGACCAACCGGATTTTGTCTATTTTAGCCATCTACCTCATATAGGTGCTGGTATGAACTGCGAAACGTGTCACGGAGACATTGGGCAAATGGACGTCACCAGACCTGTGGTGAAAATGGACATGGGTTGGTGTCTGAATTGTCATGAGCAGCAAGAGCCGGAGAAGATCACCAGACTTGCAGACTGCCTGATCTGTCACAAATAAAGCTCACAGGCTCTAATATCACTTTGGTTGGTTCCATAAACAACCTGAAAGAAATTGTTGTTCCTTATTGATCATATTATGACGACTAAAATCTCACGCCGTAATTTCCTCAAGCTAGCCGCTCTCTCTACAGGCGCGAGTGCCTGTGTGCCGGTAAGCCAGCAGTTAGCCAGCCGTCTTGAGGCATATTCAAGCCCGCCGGAGGAAACATTGCCTGGTATGGCAACCTGGTACACAAGCACCTGTCGCCAGTGCCCTGCAGGGTGTGGGATTGTGGTTCGCACAGTTAACGGGCGGGCGAAAAAGATAGAAGGCAACCCATACTACCCTCTCAACCAGGGCAGGCTGTGCGCGCGTGGACAGGCCGGACTGCAAGTTTTGTATAACCCTGACCGGCTGCGAAATGCGGTGCAGCAGACTGGGGGGCGTAGGTCACGGCAGTTCGAGCCGCTCTACTGGGATAGCGCCCTGGAACGCCTGCTGCAGTTGCTCCAAAGCATCCAGCCAACCAGGATCGCTTTCCTGGGAGGTTCGATGCCCGATCACCTGTACTTATTGGTCGAACGTTGGCTTGAGGCGATGGGTGCGCCCCCTTTAGTGAGGTTTAATCTCCAGGCCATGTTTGATGGACGCAACACGACTGAAAAGGCGGGGGAATCCCTGTTCGGCTCGCCGCAATTGCCAGTATACGATATCGCCAACTCAGACGTCATATTCTCTTTTGGTGCCAATTTCCTGGAAACCTGGCAATCGCCAGTCGCATATGGCCGCAGGTTTGGTGAATTCCGGCAGGGACAGGCGGGCGGACGCGGGTTTTTCGTCCAGTTTGAACCGCGCCTTTCCGCCACAGCCGCTTCAGCTGATGAATGGGTACCACTCCGGCCAGGATTTGATGGGCTGGTTGCCCTGGCTTTGGGGCGTATTATTATTGAACAAGGTTTAGGCAAGGTGGGCGCATTCGGACAGGAGGAAGCCAGCCTGTATCGAGATGTGGATGTGGGCGCCATAGCTGAGGCCAGCGATATACCCGTCGAAGCACTAGAGCGACTGGCTAGCCTAATCGCTTCCGCAGACCGTCCCGTAGCCATTCCAGGGGGCTACCCTCTCGGTCATCAAAATGGATACGCTGCTTATCAAGACATTCAAGGCCTCAACCTGATACTGAGAAGGTTTGGACAACTTGGAGGCGTTTATCTATCACAGCCTTCGCCCGCCGACACCCTACCCGGATCGCCATCGCCGGATTCTTTTCAATCGGTAAAGGCTTTAATCGATCAAATGAATGCAGGGGAAGTGGACTTATTTCTTTTCCACGGCGTAAATCCTGTTTTCGAGCTACCAGTCGCGGCGGGTTTTGCCGAGGCCATAGCTAAAGTGCCATTTGTCGTTTCCTTTAATCCCTTCGTGGATGACACAGGCATCTACTCTAATCTTATCCTTCCGGATCACTCATACCTGGAATCCTGGGGATACCAGGTCGCTTCGCCGAGCGCGGACCGCCCAGCAGTAAGCAACCAACAACCCATCGTTCAGCCCCTATACGACACACGTGCCACAAGTGACGTAATCCTGACCCTGGCAGCCGAGATGGGTGGCGAGGTAGCTGAGGCGTTGCCTTGGGCCAGTGAGGTTCTTTTCCTGGAAGACTCTTCCGGAGCGTTGTTTGGATC
>DAOVXM010000196.1 GCA_030636125.1 Chloroflexota bacterium
TCGCCCCAAATAGCAAGAATCGTGAAAAGTAAAGGTACCAGATGTCCCGTTTCCGTTCGTAGATGCGGTGTCCCATGGTAAAGATAACTCTGCCAGAAATTCTGTATAATGCAGCACTTCATAATTCCCCCCCATTTGTGGGTACTCATTCTTTAGAGTATTAAAGCAGTGAGGGCATTGAGTGACAATCTTGTTGAACTTCACCTGGGAGAATATTTCAATATTTTGTTCCGTGAACATTTGAAAAAGGTACTCGTGACCAAGCCTACGGGCGGTCTCCCCACAGCACATTTCGTCTAAACCTAAAACCGCGAAGTCGACCTCGGCGTTTTGAAGAATACGGCAAAAAGATTGGACAACTTTCTTATTGCGGTCATCGTATGCGAAGGCGCAACCTACAAATAGAAGGATATCCGTCTCTTCTCCGGGCATCAATTCACGCAGATTGAGATCTTTCGTCCAGGAGATGCGCTCTTCAGCAGGCATACCCCAAGGATTGCCCTGCCTCTCCATATTACGAAGAACATCAGCGACTGACTTGGGTATTTTTCCTGTTGTGAGAGTTTGGTAACGACGCAGGTCGATGATTTCGTCAACCGGGTTTACAAACGCTGGACATTCAATAATGCAGGACCCACATGTCGTACAAGACCAAGGAAGTTCTTCGGGTAAGGTGTTTCCCAACAGTTCTTGGGTCGATCTACCATTTGGATTGACTAGTTCAGTTTCCATTACCTGGCGTAGGGACTGAATTAAGGATTTTGGTGTATATGTCATCCCGCAGATTGTTGCCGGGCAAACTTCTTCGCAACGTCCACAACCCACACAGGCGTCGAAGGATAATAATTGATTTTGTGTAAATTCTGATATTTGGCCAACACCGAGGATTTCAGTCTCTTCAATGTCTTCGATCTTCTCTAATGTACCTTCTTTACGCCTTGGACGGAGCACTATATTTAGAGGCGTCATCACCAGATGACGAAATTTTGTAAATGGGATGCTAGCAACAAGCACCAGGCCTAAAATTACGTGGGTCAATAAAAAGTAGATATGTGAATTTACAGCAAGGTCTGAGGACACCCCCAAATTTCGTAACAGATTGGCTACGAAGCTACCAATCGGTGACCAACGAGCCCAGGCAGGATTGGCAGCAATCAAACGTAGAGCTTCGAGAATGAATCCGACGATGGGAATCAGGGCAAGCAGGAGGAGCGCATAAACGTCGCTCCATTGGGTTTCAAGTGTTTTTGGGCGCAAGATAGCACGCCGGAAAGCCGCCATCAACACGCCAATAAGGATGGCTAGTCCTGCTAAGTCCATCAATAACTCATAGACGAAGTAAGCATTTTGTCGAGGAAATGGCAATTCAATAAAAGGGATGAAAAGCTGCATTTGCATCAAGTTGATCGCGGTACCTATAACTTGAATGGTTACACCCCAAAATATCAGTGAGTGCATGATGCCTGCGTAAATCTTGTTATAAATGCGTACCTGAGCAACTGCATTAACAAAGAAATCCTTAAATCTGAGAATGGCTGTATGGATATTGTTTTTAATATTTGGTTTACTGTCGCTGGTTGATATGGTATCGGTGCTCATGCCTCACCTCCAACGTAGATTTCATTGTTCACCACTTCAACATGGAGAGTTTCTAGCGGTTCAGGCGGGGGACCAGATATCACATGACCGTCTAATGGATCGAAGTAGCCATCATGGCACGGACAGACTATTTGTTCTAGCTCGGGATTCCACTTGCAGATACATGCGAAATGAGTGCAAATAGCAGAGTATGCTCGCAAACCTTCTTGTGTATTTATGATCAGGGCAGGATAACGGCCGAAACGAATAGTTTTACTTTCCCCTTCAGGAATTTCGTCTACGTTACCGACCAGGACTGGCTCGGAGGGGGTTTCCTCTAGCTTGGGGGGGTAGAAGTACGCTACGATAGGACCGAGTATCACAGCAAGGCCTGTGAATGTCAGTAAGCGATTGGCAAGTTTTAGAAATGAACGTCGAGAAAAATTATTCATGATCAACTAACCTCTCCCAAGAGTGATAATGCGATGGCGATGATGAGTCCAACTGCGACAAGTGCAAATCTTATCCGGTAGGCTTTTTTAGATTTGTCGGGTTTGCTATCGATAAATGGGAGCATGATGAGTCCGAGAACTCCAATGATTAACAGAAGAACCCCCGTCGTTTTGGGGATGTACTTAAGGATTTGGTAAAAAGCTAAAAAATACCATTCTGGTTTTACGTGGGCGGGTGTGTCCATCGGATCTGCTGGTACTCCTAAGCCTACTGGCAAGATTAAACCTATCGCCCCGACTATTATTGCGATAACCACAATGCCCACAACGACTCGAAATTCGGTGCTTACATGGTCAGGGTAGAAAGGGATGCTGTCGTTCTCGTTAGATATTTTTACATCGGTCATGGTTACTGTTCTCCTATAGAATATCCAGGATATGTGGGATCTTCTTTTAGAGCGGTCTGGCGACGCCTTGCCGTCGTATCATGAGAAAATGCACACCCATTAAAGTGACTGTTAGTAATGGCACCACGATAATGTGCAAACTGTAAAAACGACTTAATGTAAGAGCGCCAACATCCCACCCTACCCTGAGAAAGACCAGGATTAAATCGCCAACCACTGGAAAACTACCACCGATTTCTGACCCCACGGTAGTAGCCCAAAATGCACGTTGATCCCATGGTAATAAATAACCAGTAAAACCAAAAGCCATAGTGAGAAATAGCAAGAGTGCCCCACTTACCCAATTTAGCTCGCGTGGTGGTTTATACGCTCCCATGATGAATACTCGAGCCATATGAGCAAAACACATTACTACCATAGCGTTTGCGGCCCAGTGGTGGATCATGCGGATTGAAGCGCCAAACCGCACTTGTGTTTCGATGAATTGTATGCTTGCGTACGCTCCCTCAGGCGAAGGATTGTAATAGAAGGCCAACATGATCCCGGTGATACCTTGAACAACAAATAAGAAGGCGGTTATCCCTCCAAGGCAGTACCACCATCTTGTGGCGTATTTTGGCACTGGTTTACTAAGCACCTGTGATAAAGGTTCTGACACTTCGTATCTTTCATCAACCCACTCAACGGTACGCATGGTGAATGATTTCCAGGGCTTGCGTGTTAACCATACACTTGTGCTGCGATATATCCCAAAAGCGAAAACAAGCCCAGCCATCCCGAATAATGACCAACGGGTAAGAGGTGTCCACAGGTTTGTATTTTCACCGGTTATATGACAATGCAGACAAGCATCTTTAACAGGTGGAGGAACTTCAGCGCTTGAGGATTTATTTAGGGACCTCTCTGGGTTGGAAGCTAATAGACGCTCATTCTCAACGACCGCCCACTCAAGTTTGTTTTTTGCTGAGTCAGCCATGTTTTCAGATGATGTTGCCTGGGCGTGAGTGGTGATAAAAATAAAAAAGGCTGCAGTCGCAATAGCAACTACACCCAATCCAATCAGGAGAACTTTCCGCGAATTTAAATTCATATGCCACCTCGATGAAACGGAATCGTCCTATTAAATTGTATTCCTGACCATAGAATACAAAATTATTGTGTGGCTGTAATCAATAGCGCGCCTGATTTTTATTCAGGCGCGCACCTTAATTAACTTGAGATAATGACCCTATTACTTCTCGGGATTACTATTTATCTGTACAAAAGGGGGGTGTCACAGCGAAATCAATCTAAACTGACCTAAATCTCGATGATTTTCTTTTGGATGGCGTATTTGATCAGCTCACCCCTATCATGCAAGTCGAGTTTGCTCATTAAGTTTGACCGGTGGGCTTGAACTGTTTTTATTGATATGGATAAAATCTCAGCGATTTGCTTGTTCGTGTAGCCTTCAGCAACTAATTGCAAAACTTCGCGCTCGCGTGGACTCAAACCAGATGAATCACTTTCCGGTTGGAGATCTCCCCAGCGAAGATAATCTTCGATGACTAAACGCGTTATGGCAGGCGAGAGCACTGCTTCACCCCTGTAGACAGCACGGATGGCTCCAAGCAATTCTCTGGCAGCTGCGTCCTTCAGAATATATCCCATGGCTCCAATTGCCAAGACTTGACGGATATATTCCTCGTTCTCGTGCATAGTGAGGACTAGCACTTTTGTTTGTGGGTTATCCCGTTTGATCTGCCTGGTGGCTTCGAGACCGTTGAGGAGTGGCATGGCAATATCCATCAATACTACATCTGGGTCTAGCTTCTTAACCAGCTTAACTGCCGAATGCCCATCTTCCGCCTCGCCTATCACAGTCATATCCGATTCATCCTCCAATAAGGACCGGATACCATCGCGTAGAATGGTATGATCATCGGCGAGTAAAATGCGGATTTTATCCATTTATGACCTTATTTTAATTATAATTGCAGATGAAGAGTTTAATTGATTATTTCTGGTCATTTGTGTCGGTTATCCTCATAATGGCATAGTAACTTTAAGCTGAGTACCCTTTTCAGGTATTGAGACAACAGTCACCTCGCCCTCTAACAATTCAGCGCGCTCACGAATCCCAACTAACCCCCAATGCTGTAATGTATATGCATCTTCGGAAGCCTGTGTGACATTAAAGCCGTGACCATCGTCATCGATCTGTAAACATATTGTATCCTCTTTTTGGATTAGAGTTATTTGCACAGACCTGGCTTCAGAATGTTTGATGATATTGTTTATAGCTTCTTGGGCAATACGAAATAGAGTGGTTTTCAACTCTGAGGATAGAGAGAAGGACTCACCTGGGGTAATCACTTCAACGCGAATTCCTGCTTCTTCAAGATTGGAACGAGCATACCAACGAATAGCAGGTACGAGTCCAAGGTCATCCAGAACAGTAGGCCGTAATCCATAGATCGTTTTTCGTAATTCTTCGAGTGTTTTCGTAGCTAATTCGCGCAGGGATGCAAGCGAAGATTGTAAATCACTCTTATCCTTAGGAAGATTATTTTCCAATCTCTCCAAATTTATGACAAGCATTGACAGAGCTTGTCCGGTATCATCGTGTAAACTGCGGGCAATTCGTTTGCGCTCTTCTTCCTGAGCGTCTATTGCTCGTCCGGAAAGCGCCTGTAATTGTCGGTTGCGTTCTTCCAGTTGCAGTACCAGTGAATGTAAGCCGGTTGCCAGAGCGCTAATATCAGGATCTGTATCTTTGAATTGATAATCCTCTAGTTCGGATTTATCTAACTGCATACGGTCAACCATTCTGCTTAGTTGAGCTAAAGGTTGCAAAGCCGACTTGATCACCCAGCCATTGATCATTATGGTAAAAGCTGTTCCGATCGTGGCAAATAGGACAATTAACCACACATCGGCAGCAATACCGGTTAAGTGCCGGGTTAACAGTGTACCTAAGATAGCGCCAGAGAAAATGATTATCGAATTGCCGATGACAATTTGCTTGTATATCGTGAGACGGATAAATCGTTGGCGTAGACTTAATAAGAAATTTTGGATGGTTGACATGGTTCGGAAAAATGTATCTATATCGGGATTTGTGCTTAATAATATCCCACTTTCAGCTTGGATGGATCCAACCACAATGCTGGTTTAGTATTACGCTGGCTAAATATCCAACATAAATTATAATCCCTTATTATCCAATTTTCGGGGACCTGTATATCCCAATGAAAGTTTAAGGTAAAATCTACTAAATTAATTCAAAGCCATTTCATAATGATCGAATGATAGTTACTTGGACAAAATATGAGTCATCAACATCTAAACCGGCGTAGTTCGACACCATGCCCCCGCTGCAAACGGCTAATCAGTATCAAGA
>DAOVXM010000335.1 GCA_030636125.1 Chloroflexota bacterium
CGGGATGTTTACAAAGAGATTGCGCGTGACGCCTACATGACCGGTCCAGCGCTGCTGATCGGTTTATTGGCGCAGATCATCCAATCGCTGAACAGCCAGGGACACCTGGTTGTGGTAAATATCCTGCTGCGCTATGGGGTTTGGTTTATTACGGTTTTGTTCTTATACTTAGCAGGGCATTTGCTGCGTGGTAAGGCAGACTACACCACAACACTGCGCGTATCTGGTTTCGCCCAAAGCGCCCACATCTTCGAGTTGCTCGGTTTCATCCCGGTGATTGGACCATTGGCGCGCTTCATCGCGCTAACCCTGGCCTTCTTTGGGGTTTGGCTCGGTACCGCCACTGCCAATGAGCTGGAAGGCTGGCGTTCGCTCTTGCTCCCGGTAATATACCTCGCCACTGTGGTCATCAGCATTGTCTTCCTAATGTCAATTATTGAAGGGACCGCATTCACCATCGATGGGTTGTTGATTGATTTTGGTGTGTCATCTGGACAATAGTGATGATCCGGTAATTTTGATAGTGTAGTCACTGTTGCGGGAGCCACTTCTTCTGAGCACCTCGATGAAAAGGGCATCCGTTATCTAGGTGGCGAAAATAAGGAAATGAGCCGCTATGAAAATGACTATACGACATTACTCAAGTTATTGATTATCAATATCCTGCTCTTCGCCCTTATTGCCTCCAGGTGATTTGCACCGTCTTTATCGTAGGAAAAATCCAAATTGCTATAGATTTGCTATTTCCAATTATTTCGTACAGCATGGCGCCCGACATTATTATCGTCTCAAGCATGTGAGGTTGCGTAACAGAAGTAAGGAGATAGTACAACATGATTGGTATTAAATACCCTTCGAGTGGAGTAGAAGTATGACAGTTAACGGTACCATCCAAAAGCGTAGGTTAGGGCAAACAAATATCGAGATCACACCGATCGGTTTAGGCGTGATGCAGTTCTCAGGGAACAGCGGGATTTTCAAGATGATGTTCCAGGACATTTCTCAAGGAGAAATGGACACGATTATCAGAACTGCCTTGGATGGAGGTATTAACTGGTTCGATACGGCTGAAATGTATGGCCGCGGGCGTTCTGAACAGGGATTGGCCAACGCCTTAAAAGCAGCTGGGGTACAAGATGAGGAAGTGATCGTAGCGACCAAGTGGCTCCCGATCTTCAGGACCGCCAGGAACATCCCCCGCACGATCAAAGACCGCCTTCATTATCTTAAAGGCTACACTATCGACCTCTACGTGGTGCACCAACCGTGGGGGTTCTCCTCTCCTGAGGCAGAAATGAATGCCATGGCCGATCTGGTAGAAGAGGGGGCAATCCGCTCGGTTGGAGTGAGCAACTTCAACGTTGAGCGTATGCAGCGCGCCCACGCCGCGCTTGAAAAACGCGGGCTGCCACTTGCAGTCAACCAGGTTCAGTACAGCTTGCTCGATCGGAAGATTGAAACCAACGGCGTGCTTCAGGCAGCCAAGGAATTAGGGGTTACTATCGTGGCTTGGTCACCCTTGGCACGCGGGCTTCTGAGTGGAAAGTTCCATAAATCCCCGGAAGTGCTCGAGGGGACACCTTACGGACGCAGGATAATGTTGCAGCGTAACATAGAACGAACGCGCCCTTTGATATCAGCCCTTAAGGCTATTGCCGATAAACATGATGCTACTCCCGCCCAGGTGGCATTAAATTGGTTGATTAACTACCAGGGTGAGACAGTGGTTGCCATCCCAGGCGCCTCCAAAGTGGAACAAGCCGAACATAACGCCGGGGCGATGAAGTTCATGCTTTCTGACGAAGATATCGCTCGGCTTGATGAACTCTCCAAGGAATATCGTTAGTTGTTTAGGGGTAACTGCTCAGGCTGCGGTGAGGAAACAATTAATCTCGTAACATTATCGAAGCTTTCGCTTTCTCAACCCCATTCACAATGATCGCGATGAAGTGTTCACCTGGATAATGAGTACGCGTCGACATATTTTGGAAGGAATGCTTCTTGGAAAGCGAATGTGAGCCGGGTGGGTAAATTCTTTCAGAAATCTGGAACACTTTCTGGGAGCGTTTACCCCTCGCTTTTTGAAAATTGACCGCATACTCCAGGCGAACTTTTGCCGGCTCCCCCCCATCGATTAACAAATCGAATAAGAAATGCACCACCTCTCCGATAGAGATTATCTGTTGATCGAGCTGCAGGTTTTTTATATGCACATTGACCGGATCGGTAAAACCGAAGAGTAAAAGCGCCCGGGTATTACCCGCCTTGAGCATCGTGCGGCAGCCGTGTTTGACGATCCAATCTGTGTTATTACTCTGTCCATACCAGCGCTCGCATATATCTCAGACCAGTTCGGGGTGATCCTTAGAGATATCGTTCAGGTTGTTTGCCACACTTTTACGCACATACTCTGATTCATCATCTTTTAGTTTTTCCAGCACAGGCAATATAGAGCTAGGGTCTATTTTGAAAGCCGGTAATGCTATCGCCCATGGTAAGCGTGGTCGACAACCTTCGCTGGCAAAGCGACGCAGGTTTGGGTTCTTATCTTCAGCCCATTTGAGCATATATGGCATCACCCGTTCTGGATCTTGCACCAGGAATGGCCTGATGGCGAACTCGGAAGACGAATACCGGCTGAAGTGCCCCAAAGCAGGCAGGGATAAATCCCAATCATGCCGTCCGTATTGTTCCACATAGTCAGGCAGACACATGGCTTCAAATCCATGAACATCAGGTGCGATCTGCTCTAATATCGAGAGGGCTTCCGCATAAGACGATGGCAGCGTAGCATGCAGGCAGCGGGTGGTGTGGTACATTTTTTCTTTTAGCTCACGCGACTCCCACGCCTCATCATTTATAAGTTCCAGAAACCTGTCCTTATCAAATTCGGAATAGACACTCTGGATGTTTGCAGCAAGGCTCTCCAAGGATTCTGAAGTGAAGAAGATGTTTTTTAACTGTTCGGGCATATACTCAGCTCCCAAAAGTGTGGAATCAAATTCAAGTTAGCAGCTAACTCAATTATAATAACCTTAAGTCTTGAATGTTCAAAGATTGAAATTTTTTTAAGATTTCGGAACGGTTAATATTAGGTAGGAGGATTTGATAAATGATAAAAGTTAAATATCTTGAATACACAGAAGTTGAATCGGTTATCCCTCATTCAGGAGGTCAAGCAATTTCGACAGGGGGCGAGACCTGGTTGGATGGGATATCCTCAAACATAACCAAGCTGGAGATACATGAATTTGACAATGGTACCCTGTATATTAGAGCAACAGCTGAGGGAGGCAAGGGTCAGGGCGAGCACCCCTGGAAAGTCCACAAGTACGCATCTTACCGTGGTAATTACACAATAGTATATCTAGAAGAAGATATTTAGGGCTTTTGCGAATTAGCGCACTCTTGATATAGCGACCCTTCTTCCTTGATATGATCAACCAAATTGCACCACCACTGATTTCGATATCTAACATTTTAACATCCTATCCAGTTTGATAGCGTTTATAATAACGCTGACTTTACTAAACGTTAAATTTTGGAGGTTAGAAATGCCACTTAAAGAATACAAACCCGGAACTGCGTTCGACGGCGTCATCGGACGCACATTCGACCAGTCTGAACCAGCCTGGCCAGAGCCGCTGCGCGCCAAAGAAGGAGCGCCAAATGTGCTGTTCATCGTGCTGGATGACACCGGCTATGGGCAGCTCGGTTGCTACGGCAGCCCCATCAAGACACCCAATCTGGATGCACTGGCAGAAAACGGTCTACGCTATAACAATATGCACACCACCGCGCTTTGCTCGCCGACGCGCACCTGCATCCTGACCGGGCGCAATCATCACTCCAATGGGATGGCTTGCATCACTGAAGCTTCAACAGGCTACCCTGGTGCCAACGGCAACATCCCCTTTGAGAATGGTTTCCTTTCGGAGATGCTGCTCCAGCAGGGCTACAACACATATGCGCTCGGAAAATGGCACCTGACCCCTGCCGACCAGATCTCATCAGCCGGCCCTTACGACCGCTGGCCTTTAGGTCGCGGCTTCGAGCGTTACTACGGGTTCCTGGGTGGTGAGACCCACCAATATTATCCCGAATTGGTCTACGATAATCATCAGGTGGAGCCTCCCAAGACCCCCGAAGATGGATATCACGTCACCGAGGATCTGGTGGATAAGGCCATCAGCTTCATCGCCGATGCCAAGCAGGTTGCTCCTAACAAGCCCTTCTTCATGTACTTCTGCACAGGCGCAATGC
>DAOVXM010000108.1 GCA_030636125.1 Chloroflexota bacterium
CCGGTGAGATCGTTTGATGACTTGTTGATTTATATTGCCCTAGAGGCTGAGCCAGGCGAGCAAGTTACTTTGACTATCTGGCGTAATGGTGAATTTCTGGAGGTGACAGTAACATTGGATGATCGCCCGACGGAGTTAACCCCGTCCTTGCATCCATAAATCAAGTCGAAAAAGAAAATATTACAGGTAAAGCATCCGCCTGACGAATACCACTGGGCGGGTGTTTTCAATTTAATAGCATCTTAGAATTGAATTCAACGAAGTCCCCGTACTTCTTTTATTATCTCGAAACAGTGTTAGAGATCCACCGAAAGTGAAAACATTATCAAGAAGACAAATTGTCCAGTAGATAAGGTAGTTCGCTTAAGCTGCCGATGACTGCATCAGGTTGGATTGTTTTATCGTAGTTATGATTGGCGTCTATATCAGCGCGCCTTGTGATCCAGACGCCGAACATGCCTGTATTATGCGCGCCGAGGATGTCTGCCTCCAATTTATCGCCAACCATTACCGCCCTGGATGGCTGAATTCCCAATTTGTCTAGTGCGGCTTGAAAAATTCTCGGGCTTGGCTTGCGTGTCCCATGGATTGCCGATGACAGGATTATATCCAAGTAAGGTCGAAGTTGCGCTTTGTCTACCAGGTATTGTACATCGTCGTCATCTCCAGCGTTCGAAATGATACCTAAACTATAGCCCTGCTTTTGCAGGTTGAGCAGCGTTGGAATAGCGTCCACTTCCGGCTGCCAGTGGGATTGGCTGACTGTATACATAGCTGCTATGGCTGGTTTAATTACCTCATCTGGTATGTCGGTGTAATCCCAATCGTTAAGCAGGTTACGCAAGATATTTGTTGTTGTGTGCTCAATAAGGTCGGTCTCACGTGTGGAGAAATTATCTTCCATGCGAGCGCGGAACTGTTCCGTGAAAGCATTTTGCTCTAGGTTAATCCCCATCGTTTGTAAATGACGATGCAATTTAATATCACTCTGCCGGAAAACCTCGGACCAATCTCCGTCGAAATAAAGTAAGGTGTTTCCGAGATCAAAAATTACCGCGTCGAAGCGGCGTGTGCCAGATGTAGCATTAAATATATCATTCACCGTCAGTACCCCCCATTTGGATCAATTTGGTTATATAGTGGCTGACGCGCCAGGTAACGTTGCAGGTTTGCGGCGAACATCTCCACCGCACGCTCGTCGTAGTAAGGTGTATTACCCGAGATATGCGGGGTAATGATCACATTTGGTAACTCCCACAGTGGGTTATCAGCTGGGAGTGGTTCTTCTGGAAAGACGTCGAGAGCAGCGCCGGCGATTTTCTGTTCCTTAAGGATGGGAATTAATGCCTCTTGATCAATGATGCCTCCCCGGGAAATATCGACTAAGAAAGATGATGGCTTCATCACGTCCAATGCCTCTGTAGAAATCAAATTTAACGTCTGGGCCGTCTTAGGGACAGCAACCACGACAAAATCACACTCCTTGAGCATGGAATGTAAGGCTTCCGTTGGATATATGCGATCCACAAAATCTCCGGCTTGATCGCCCATCTCTTCAGAGATATAGCCATAATCTTCAGGATGCATCGCATCACGTTTGGTAGCTAAAACGGTAGCTCCAAAAGAATGTAGTAATCGAGCTAGTTGGCGTCCAATACTTCCGTATCCAACGATGCCCACCGTGCTATCGCGCAACTCTAAGGGGAGAAATATATCCCAACGGTCATTTGGCCACTCACCATGGTTTTGATGAGTGATCAAACTAGGTAGACGATGACCCAAAGCTAAGAGCATCATCAGGATATATTCTGCCATTTGTGACGCGGATGCTCCGCTGAGCGTAGTAGCAACCAGATCTGGTTTATTCAAGATAGGATTATCTAAGATATGATCTACCCCAGCCCAATGGAACTGAATCCAGCGCAACCCAGGTGCCTGCTCTGCTGTTGGTAAGACGTGGTTTGTGTAAAGAATTTCGGTCTTCCCCCATAATTCATCCGGGATCCCATCAGGTTTCTTTGTACTGCATACCGTGATATCCAATCGTGGTGAGATATCCTTTAAATTCGAAATCAGGTCTTCCGGAAATGGTATAGTAATCAGGATATTGATTGGTTTGTTCATTATCGATAATGTAGAATATATGTGAGATAAGTATTGAACATTGTGTGAATCTGCTCTTATTTTACCAATTCTCGTCCGATATGCCTCCTCCCAGGTAACCGAGTTCAGCCAAAATTGCTAATACTTTTTCCCAAGCGCCGGGCTTGACAGTAATTACAGTTGGTCCGAGTGGATCACCTAAGAAGCGAGCCGCGCGCGAGTTTTTCAGGGTTTTTAGCATTTTTGGGGATCTTACGCGCAAGATCATAGCACGTTCTATGCGGGCTTCGCTACCACGCTTTTCCCACCTTTCAAGAGCTGTGACCAGACTCGGTGGAACAGCAAGCGCGTAGCTTTGAAGCAGCTTGAGCAAGTGGGAAATAAGCAAGCCTTGCTGGCGGGCGCGCTCAAGCGAGGCGGGGGTTATCCGGTAAGCATATACCATCTCTCTTTCGCCTTCCCAGATGCAAAAACGTGCCGCCTGGTAGCGAGTTGTACGGGGTACCAGGCGCGGTACCCGCAGACGCGCGTCAGAACTTACTAGTAAGGAATCATCTTCGTTTTCAAGTCCTTGTGGTGGTGCTCCGTTCAGTAGATCGTCTGCCCAGACGGAGAACCTGAAAGCGGTGGGAAATGCACCTCGGCTAGGTGCAGCTAAATCCAAAATACCAAGCCAATACAATGGGCCAGTAACCATATAACGGATCAAGTTACCATCTATTTCGTCCCAATATTCAAAGCCGCGCAGAAATTTCCCGGTCGCAGCATCACGAAGATACCACGAGTCATAGTCACCTGCAGGTCGTTGGTAGTCCGGTTGTAACTCTTTAATGTCAGCTACGAATGTGGGTAGGCTCCACCAGGTATCGTGTGGCACTGATGATAAAAACTCCAATATTGTATAACGTGTACGTAAAGGATCGTTATGCCATTCCCCTTCAGTTTGGAGTCCAGGCAGCAGGCGCAATTCGTTGAATTGGGTTGAGTGCATCCAGGCGCGTGCCAAATGGGCTAAAGCCTTTCCCCGAGGCATCTCTAGGAAATGTCGCGTAGTGTCAGGATTTGGGAAATTCTTGGCGGGATCGATGATCTCTGCTGTGATTAGCAGCGCCTTTAAAGCTTCTGGTGTTAGTGCATACTGGTAAGGGGTTTTCCAAGCCGCGTCTTTGAACTCAGGGGATTCTAATGTCAAACCCAGACGCAGAGCTGCGACGAGGGTACAGGTATGGTCGAGAATATGGTCGTTTGTAGGAATAGGGTATGCGCGTTCAGTAGGGGTAGACGCACGTCCCAAGGGAGTCCGAATCATTTGCAGTGATTTTGGTAGCACTGAAAGTAAATCATCAGGGATATAGGCATATTCTTGGGGTCCTGAGGGTGAATCTAAAAAGTCGCGTGCGACCAGTGCTCGGTACCAGAGAATCTCGGCAGGTGAAGATGGGGATAGATAGGGGCGCTCGCGGTCACGGCGGGCTGAGCCCATTTCGCGAACAGCCCCATAACGGCGAGTGAACAATGGCCAGGGTATTCGCCCATCGTTCTGGAGCAGTTCATCTAAAGCTGCTTGGGCCTCGGTTGGAAGAGTTTCAGTGATCTCTTCTACCAGATCACGGTCTGACAATGCGAGTTCCAGGTTTTGCAGAGCTTGGCCGGTATCGTTCTCTACCAACTCTAAGCCCCATAATTCGGCGACAATTCGTAAGTGGCCCAGATCGCGACCTTTCAAGCTATGGGCTAATTTGGGCATGGCAACTTGTACGGTATCTCAATTGTTTAACTCGAGTGTAGATCAGGTCATAACTTCCAAGGCGCCTGGTAAGAGTTCCACGGATAGATAATGTAGATCAACACCGAAACCAGCGAATATTTCACCGTCCGTGTGAGCAATTAGGGGACGGTCAGATTCGATCTCTACCCGGCGAAATGTCCCCATGCGTACTTGAGAAAATCGGCCGTGAGTGCCTCTCATAACTTCTGGAAGTATACGTAGGACAAACAAACGCGAGACGGGTCCAATACTTGCATAATGGATGATACCATCATCGACTAGCGCCTCCGGTGCTACATGAAAGCCTCCTCCCTCCCGATCTCCATTGCACAGCACTAACATGAACGTCTCTTCGCTCCAACTTTCTTCGTCACTTGAGAACTTTAAATATGGGTTGTCATGGTTTAAGATGATTGTTTGTAATACAGCGACTAGGTAAGCGAATGTACCCCGCAGGTAAGTTAATTTGTGCAGACGAGTTGTCACTGTCGCGTCAAAACCGATACCGATGGTGTTATCCCAGTATTCACAACGTCCTAGGTTATCCTCGATTTTACCGATGTCTACAGGTTTTGGTTTTCCGGTGAAAATTTTGCGTAAGGCAAGATCAGGGTCTTCTGGCATGCCGACAGCGTGGGCAAAGTCATTACCAGTACCCAAGGGGATCACGCCTAAACGCGGGCGTTGGTCAGGTGGTACTTGCATTAAACCGTTGATCACCTCGTGAATAGTGCCGTCTCCACCGGCAGCGATGACTAGCTCATAACCTTCCTCGGCGGCTTGGCGGGCTAATTCGGTCGCGTGTGTAGGGTAAACTGTTCCGGACCAGTCTGCCCCACCAAATTCTTGTACTATTGGACGCAAGTCGGCTGATATACGCCAGGCTCTACCCAGGTCAGCGTTGGGATTGATGATCAATTTAACTTTATGTTCAGGCATTCGTTAATTTAGTTTGTCCTTTTGGGGATGTTCGCTCTTAATTATAAAAATGCTAGTGCAGTTGGGCCTAAATGCATCGGTGGTTTCTGTTGTCTCCTGCCAACTGCTTAAAGTGTTGCGCCATTATTACCAAGCTATCGAGTCACTTTCGGCGCGCAACACTAGTAGCGTGCTTTCAATTCAGATACTGGTACGGCAATTTGGCCTTCTTCAGGGTCTCCGATTAGGGTAACTTGGTCAGGCTTTGTGTTGGCAAGCCAGGCTGTATAGGCCCCCACTAAGGCGTCTAGCTCACCTGGGGAGTGAAGTTCATCATCGGGTAAGATTCCTTGCAACAGTCGATGGCGAGTGATTTCTTCAAATAAGCGCATCGGGTCGGGAACGTTGATCTTATGCTCATAAAGTGCTAACTGGCGTTGAATTCGGCCTTCTAAGGTATGTTTAGGGAGTGGAATTAACCCGAGCATGGTAGCAAAGCAGGCATGTGGATATACCTCAAGGGATTGGTGATGGCTATCTGATGATGGAAAGGGATGATACCCTAAACTTTCCAATCGGTTGTGAAGTAAAAAGCCCATCTTCATCCAGTTTGGGCACATTTCTACTTGTGACCGTGTTTGGGGCGCAGTGATATTATGTTGGCATAATAGATATTCAGCCATACGGAAATTTGTCCAGCGCCCAGGCCGAGGGGAGGGTGACAAATGCTCGCGTACCTCCGGGCGTGCCATGACACCCTGGTTGGGCCGGCGGGGAGCGCATACAGAGACCAGGGACTGACGTTGACCGGCGACGAAGGCTAATATGTCTTCAAAGCTCCCCTGACCGATAGCCAACAATCGACGATCGTTATCCAAAGCCGCATAAGCGAAGGGGCGCTGCCCTGCAGTGGGATCAATTCCGATGAAAGACATGTTTGTGAATAACATAGTTTGGATGATTAGTTTGTGGGTACACCATACATTTGATCAGGTGTCAGGGTGTCCGGGAATCTTTGCCTCAGAACTTGACGTGCTTCGTAACACAGATGGCAAGCATCTGCGTAACCATCATCATGGGGTAGCTCATAACGGCGCACGAGTTCTGCTGGACCACCATCCAAAATAGGGCCTATTATGGGGTGTGCCTTTGGGTGATATGTCTCGCAAATCTCGCTTAGCGGCATGTGAAAGAGGTTGCCCAATGATATTCCTTGGCAAATGTGAAGATTACCGAATGGATCCAGGTGTACCCGTCCAGGATCGCGTAAGTCTTCCTCAGGACACTCGAAGAACTGATTCCATGGTTGTTGGTATGTTTTGGATGCAAGCGTTTGCGCAGCCCTTCCACGATACATGACTGCCGACTCATCCTGGGGGAGTTGACCCGTAGGAGGAACCGCATTCTCAGTTTCTGGTTTCGCTATACTGATAACACCAACAGGGATGCGAAGTTGCTCAGCAGCCGCGCAAGCGTTTTGGGATTGCTGACTTAGCCTTTCATCGTAATGATATAAGTCGCTACTGATCGAAAGGTCCTGAATCAGTCCGGGGAAAGGTCTTAAATATTCAAGAGCGTCTTCAATCGTAGTAGCCCAGTAGCTATTGGTTACAATACCCACTTGAAAGCCCATTTCGGCTGCCATTTGTACCCCTTTAACCAGGAGGGCATAATACAGAAAGGGTTCTCCTCCTTCGAAGTATATCCATTTGATTGTGCCGATATCTTTCGCTTGATGGAGAATCTGGTTGATGCTCTTTATCGTCATGGTACCGTTTTGCCAAGGGCTTCCCCAGACAAAGCAATGATCGCATTCAAACGTACACTGGTATGTCAGGAGTAGATGTAATCCTGAGAGCTCCATATGGTCTGTCCTATCCGTTTGCCAAGATAACATGCCCCTAACAAGAGTTTAGCGCAAATGTGCCTGAAATGCAAATGAAATTGGGGATATCTGTCATATCAAGAGGGATACACCTGTCTTTTGACGTTATCGATTGCCTCGGCTATACTATAATGGTTTCAGCGATATATTGATATAACCGAGAGACAATAAAGGAGTATTCGAATGAGCGATAAGTTCAAATTAACCTATGCGACCATGTTCAATCCGCCAGAGGAACTGCACACACGGTTCGAAGGAGCTTTGGCAGCGTTAAAAGAGAAGCTCGGCCAGGAATATGGCATGATTATCAACGGTCAGGATCACTTCGCTGATGAGAAATTCGAAGACCATTCGCCCATCAACACCGATATTTTACTAGGGGTATTCCAAAAAGGCACAGCGAAGGATGCCGAGGCGGCATTGTCCGCAGCTCGCAAAGCATTTCCTTTGTGGAGCGGAATGGCCTGGCAAGAGCGTGTAGCTCTCATGCGCAAAGCGGCTGATTTAATCGACGAGCGCGTTTTTGAAATCAGTGCTGCGATGGCATTAGAGGTTGGAAAAAACCGGATGGAATCCATAGCTGATGTAGCAGAAACCGCTGATTTGATCCGTTATGCCTGTTACCAGATGGAGAAAAACGATGGCTTTATCGTCGAGATGGGCAAAGATCCACTGGTAGGTTACTCGGCGACCAATGTGTCTATGCTGCGCCCTTATGGAGTCTGGTTGGTAATCAGCCCTTTTAACTTCCCAGCGGCGTTGACCGGAGGTCCTTCCGGGGCTGCATTAGTCTCGGGTAATACCTTGGTGATGAAGCCCGCAACTGATACTCCATGGGTAGTACGCTTGCTGGCTGAATGCTTCCGGGATGCTGGTTTGCCCGATGGTGTATTCAATTATGTAACCGGCCCAGGACGTACACTTGGCCAGGCGTTGATCGATAGCCCCGAAGTAGATGGCGTCACGTTTACCGGCTCATTCGACGTTGGGATGAATATTTTCCGCGATTTTGCCCAGGGTGACTACGTTCGCCCGATAATTTTGGAGTTGGGAGG
>DAOVXM010000379.1 GCA_030636125.1 Chloroflexota bacterium
CGCAGCAGTCCTTTACTGGCTTGCAAGGGAACTATCTGATGCGCAACTGCGCGCGTTGTAAGAAACTGCATATGCGAGGCCCCAATCACAACCTGGGTTCCCATTGACTGATTGGTAATGGCCGGTAAAGGGTTTTCGTAAAATTGTGCTGCCAATTCATCTGTTGCGCCAATACCGGTGCAATATTCATCGATGATATCCTTGCTCGGTCGATACTCGCCGAACTTGTATCCATCATCCCCCTGCAGCGCCAGGTGAGCTACCCCCTCACCCTTCATCACGTCAAAAAAGTTTGGTTGGGCTGCCACCATGCCAGCTTGTGGGAACGCCTCGAATACTTCCAGGCTGGCTTCTAACCAATTCTGTCGAAAGAGCACATCAGAGTCGGCGTAACAGATCCATTCATTGGGCATGCTTGCAAAAATCCAGTTCCATGCGCCAGCTTTGCCGAGATTGTGCTGCGAAAGGATTAGCCAATCGATCGATTTATTCTCATACAGCGCCTCCAGCTCTGCAACAGCCTGGGGGCTGCTGCCGTTATCGAACACTAATAAGTCGAACGGCTGTGTTGTCGTGGCGCGAATGCTGGCAATTTGATAGTTTAGAATTTTCAGGGAGTTCGCGAAGTACCCCTCGGTGAAGGGGATATAAACGATCAACGCTATTCCTAGCTTTTGTGGGGTATAGGCAGGAATGCCCGCTTTTGCTGGATTCGCGCCGGTTCTCATCTGAGCTCCCCTCGGATAGGAGGCATATGCTTATTGATGGTAAAGCTTGAAAATGGCATCATAAATCCAAAGCAAGGGTTTGCGGATGAAGGGTTGGTCCACCACACGTTTACTGTGATCGTTGGGGATCTGGCTGGGACGGTTATCCATAAAATCATCCAGCCGGTTCCCCATATGTTTAACCAGCGGTTCAGTAGTCGTTAACCGCAGATAGCCTGCAGTGTTCAATTGTTCATCCAGCGATCGCACCTGGCCCATCGGACGGTCCATGTTGAATGGGATGAATTCTTGCAGAATCGATTTGCGAGCTGTGAATTGAAAGTGTGCAGCTCCGATATAGGCGTGCACTTTATTCCTCGTCAAGAGCCAATCGCTCCTTGATTCGTACCATTCTCGAGCTTGCGTTTCGGAAGTTCCCAGGCTGAGAACGTGCTGCCGATATACTTCCCAAGGGATAAATTTTCCATTCTCCATAGCTACATCAGGGGCCTGCTGTGCCCATTCCAGTGTGCTGGTGTAAAAGGCTTCTGGTGTCCGCATCGGGCGAGCAGTTACCATGCCGGCTTTGGGAAACGCATCCAAAATTTCCAGAGAGCGCGATAACCAGCCGGAGGAAAAATGCACATCGCTGTCGGAGTAAGCGATGTGCTCGCCCGGGGCAGCCTGGAAGATGAAGTTCCATGCCCCGCCTTTGCCCACATTCTTGTCAGATAGCACCAGGTATTGGATATGATCCTGTTGGTGTGCTTCTTGGAGATAGGTGCGCACCTCTGGACAACTTGCGTTATCGAATACTAGCAAGTCATATGGCATGTTGGTAGAATCCCATAGGCTCTCCAAGCAGATCCGCAGCACATCCAGACTTTGAGTATAAAATCCGCTCAGGAAAGGGATATAAGTGATCACTGCCACAGTGATGTTTTGGGGCTGTGGGACCTGGTTTATGGATTTGGCGGGGTTTTGACCTACACGCATGATTTTTCTACAGGGAACCAGTCGTTTTCCTGCGCAGACGGCGCAAGCGACGGGCGATAGACCATTTAAACCCGCGGCGTGTTCCATCTGGAGGTGTAAACCAAATTTCAGCGCGGCGCAATGTCCGCATTAGGGTCATTTTTGGAGGACGCACTTTACCACCCACCAGTTGTTTGTCGCTGTCCAGGACCATATAAAGGTTGGCAGATCCACCCGCCATGGCTTCGTTAGCCCATGATTCTTCTTGCTCGTAGTGAGGCTTGCCGCCTGGCAGGTGGCTATAATCGTGACTTTGGTGGATGACCATGATCGAAGGTGTGCCGTCGATCACAGGCCAAGCTTGCTGCCGGGCATAATAAATCATCCAGTTATCCCAACCAGCACGCCCGATGGCGAAATTGGGCATCTCGATGAATAATGAGCGAGGGAATAAGAAATAGTCGCTTCCCGCGGGAAGGTGTAGGCTCCCGCGGTTTTTCACGTCCTCTCTCAGGCGCTGCTCCCAGCCGTCTGAGAAATCCAGGGGTTCAGGAACATCCAGGTCCCAGCGTTGCCCGATAACCAGGAATTGATCGCTTTGCCTCCACACTTGCTTGGCAGATTCCACGAAGTCAGGCAACAGCAGGATGTCGGCATTCAGGTAGGCCAGTAAGGGTGCCTGGCTCGCCTGGCGACCCAGGCTGAAGATCGAGCTGACCAATGGTGTTCCAGATTCGTTGCAGGTCACCTCGGGTAGCTGTCGTACATCATATTCATCAGCGACTTGCCTCATACCAGCCTCGTCACCAACCAACAGCACCTCTATTTCAGGCCCTAGATGCAACCAGGATTGGATAGCGTTCCGTTGGATCGTGTTTATATGCGGGTCGGTGAAAGGTTTGGGAGCGGTGAAGATAGTGAGCAGGGACATTATCTAGAGTTGATCAGTTTACTGGCTACTTGACCGGTAGCCAGGCCCGGCGTGGAGCTAGCCTGGTTAGTAAGCGACGGCGCAGCATACCCATCTGGCGTTTGCGCCTGACCCCTCTTTCTGGTTGCAGATGGAATGTGCCAGTCATGGTAGAAGAGCGCGCCAGGGCGGTTAGGTAAAGCGGCAGTATTTCGGAGCGGGGTTTGCCATGCTGTTCAAGAGCGATGATTTCAAAACCGGCTTTTTGTAGCGTTTGCGAGAGTGTGTGTCGGCTGTATGAAACTAGATGGGCAACCTCAAAGCTGTCATGGGTGTACAAGTTGGGGACTTCGACCAGCAGGTGGCCATCCATATCGAGCAGGTTTTCTCGTAGCGATCTCAGGTATGTCACCGGGTCGCCGATATGTTCAAGCACATGTGCCATGCTGATCAGGTCAAATTGGGATTCACCTGTAGTTTCTAGCTCATCGATTGAAGCATATACCCTCAAGCCATGTTCTTGGGCATAGCTGCGGTAAGCGGTGCCAGGTTCGGTGCCGACGGATTGGCATTTATACGCTTCTTGAAAGCGCTGCAAGAGCAGGCCTGCTGAGCAGCCGATATCCAAATGACGAGAACAATAGGTCAACTTGTCCCTGGTAAATCCCAGCAGTGAGCCAGCCCTGCTTTGCTGGACAGCCAAGTCTTTTGGATTCGGCCCCTGATTGCCCTGGTAAAGTTGGCGGTATTCATGCTCGTAGAATCTTGCCAGTTCGTCTTCAGACATGCGCGGAGATTGGTAGACCAGCCCGCAAGATGAACAGATACGGTTGTAGACCGTCTTGCTGCGGAAGTCACGTTTATCGAACAGGTTGCTTTGGTCACTGCCGCAGAGGGGACAGAATTGCACAAGCATGTCCATTGGCTCGTTTTACCGGTTTGCGATGGCGTATACCACGTAACGTTCGTCGCGGTATGTTTCCTGTAAGTCATCACATGCGGGAGCAGGCTGTTCCAGATCCAAGATGACGTGGGTGATTTGATAATTCGAAGATAATTCTTGTAGCACACTGCAGGCAGTTGGCGATTCTGAGTTGTAAAACTTCTCAGCAAGCTGGTTGCGGTTGTACCATTCCACCACTTCAAAATCCTGGTAGGGGTGTGACTTCCAATTGATAAACACCGGAGCGCCTGTGTACAGGCGGAACTCATCAAACTTGTTATCTCGAGTCGGGATTAGGTAGACCTGGCCGGAACTTTTGGTCTGTTTGACATAGTTCATCATTGACAAGGTGGGTTGTTTGTAATATTTATTATTACGCGTGCGCTGTACGGCAATACC
>DAOVXM010000034.1 GCA_030636125.1 Chloroflexota bacterium
ACCTAATATGCAACAGCTAAAATCCCAAGGGGACGTAAACGGATTAATCGAAGTATTAGGGTATCAGGATGACCACAACATACGACTTGCAGCCGCTTCAGTCCTGGGAAGAGTTGGCGATTCGCGAGCGGTGGAGCCCTTGATCGATGCCCTGGTAGTTACAGTTCGATGGAAATCCCATGGACTCGAACAATGAAAAGCAACCTTTGCATAAAAGCTCAGTAGAAATGCTTTCAGAGAATGGGATTTGGCGAAGTAAGAGATTTTACGAAGAAGTAGGATCTGTAATCAATATAGAAAATTGCAGGGGAAGGGATCTTGGATGAGGCATTCGAGAAAATTAGAGACTTGAGCAAAACCTGCCAGGTGCATAACGATCAGTTCTTCAAGCATTTTCTTTAGGCTAGGACCGATGATACAAATTGAATAGAATCAATGTGGTTAAATCTTTCCTCGTGAGAGAACATCGGATTGGTGATAATCTCTCGACATAGCATGGGATTCTAGCATGATTTTCCATGGAATAGACACCAAGACACAAAATGGACCCAATTACAACTGAAGTGGTAGGCAACGCTTTACAATCCGCAGCCGAAGAGATGGGTGTGGCGTTGGTACGCTCAGCTTATTCAACCAATATAAAAGAACGCCGGGATTGCTCTTGTGCAGTGTTTTCATCTGATGGGGGATTGATATCTTTAGCAGAACACATTCCCATCCACTTGGGTTCAATGCAGGGGTTGATGACACAAGTCGTCCAAAATCTGAATAGTTGGCAGCTAAAAGCAGGAGATGTCATTATCGCCAATGACCCATACCGGGGTGGCGGTTCTCACCTTCCAGATATTGCCCTACTCAAACCTGTCTTCTATCAAAATGAATTGGTTTCTTTTGTAAGTAACATTGCTCATTGGTCTGATGTTGGTGGGCGTTCACCCGGTGTAGGAACAGCCGGGGATTCTACCGAGATTCTGCAAGAAGGTGTTCGTATCCCACCACTGTGCATTGTTTCTAAAGGTCAGGTACGTAAAGACCTGCTAGATTTACTCTTGTTGAACATGCGCAATCGCCAAGAGCGTTTAGGAGACTTTCGCGCCCAAATTGCAGCTTTAGAATTAGGGGATCGTCGCCTGCACGAACTATTTGATCATTTTGGTATAAAGACGGTAGCAAGGTGTATTACAGAGTTGCATGCATACAGCGAACGTCGTCTGCGAACCGAATTGAGAGATATTCCGGAAGGCACTTACCAATTCACAGATCAAATGGATGATGACGGAGTCTCTGATCAACCTTTAGACCTCAAGGTATCTGTATCAGTTTCACAAGACGCACAGCCTACAATTTTATTTGACTTCACTGGCACCTCTGCTCAGGCTGCTGGAGGGATCAACATGGTCTGGCCAGCATTGCTGGCAACGGTTTTCTACTCGGTAAAAGCAATTATCGCATCTGATATCCCGTTAAACGAGGGATTCCAGCGCCCGATCCGAATCAAAGCGCCAGAGGGCAGCCTGGTCAATGCCAAAGAACCAGCAGCCGTGGGTGGGAGAACAGATACATGTCAGAGAGTAGTAGATGCAATCTTGGGGGCTTTGAGCCAGGTTATGCCCGAACGGGTTGTCGCGGCTTCGAACGGAGCAACCACCGCGATTATCTTCGGTGGAACCAAAGCTATTTCTGGTCGTGACTTCGTATACATAGAAGCTTTGGGAGGGGGGATGGGTGCGCGTGTCTCTAAGGATGGTATGGATGGGGTACAAGTGCATATCACTAATACTTCCAATTTACCCATCGAAGCCATGGAGATGGAATACCCATTAATTGTATTAAGGTACGGGTTGGTACCTGACTCTGGCGGAGCTGGGAAGTACCGGGGTGGTTTATCGATCCGCAAAGACATCCAAGCCCTAAAACCAGTGCTTTTTTCTGCTCATTCCGACAGGCACTGTATTCCCCCTTGGGGGTTGAAAGGTGGATTGTCTGGAGGCCGTGGGCGATTCTTATTGAATCCCAATACAACAGAAGCAAAGCTAATTGCTTCCAAAGTCTCGGATGTATTGGTTGGCGAGGGAGATGTGATCAGCGTTCAAACAGCTGGTGGTGGTGGTTTTGGTTCCCCACTGGAACGGGATCCAGATCTGGTGGCACATGATTACCTCCAAGGTAAGGTCAGTACTCAGGAGGCTCACGACCGTTATGGAGTGGCATTGTCTGATGAAGGAGTAGTGGATCACAAAACTACATCAATTCTGCGGGGACAAATGAATGTTAAGAAGGACGATAGCTAATGCGGGCGGCGATTGATATAGGGGGTACGTTTACTGATGTTCTTCTCTATAATGAGGAAACAGGCGCATTATGGGCAGCTAAGGTGTCATCCAGCACTCACCAACCTGCGCAGGCATTCATGTCGGGCTTGAATCTGGCTCTGGCTTCTGCTGAGAGTGAGTTTTCTCAAATTAATGCAATAATGCATGGGACAACTATTGTTACCAATACACTCTTGGAGGGGAAAACAGATTCTGTAGGATTATTGGTTACGGAAGGATTTCGCGATTTGCTGGAGATTGGACGTCAGCAACGTCCCTCATTATATGATCTCATGGCGGATCGACGGGCTCCACTGGTACCCCGCTACCGGGTGCGAGAAGTTGAAGAACGAATTGGTGCTGATGGACACGAAGTCGTTCCGTTGAATGTAGAAACTGCCAGGGAACAAATTCAAGCTCTCAAATTATCAGGGGTTGAATCTCTTGCGATTGTTCTGCTTTTTTCTTTTAAAAACCAAGATAACGAAAACAAGCTTGGAGAACTTGCCCTAGATTTTTTTTCTGAGCGTTCTATTTTTCTTTCCAGCCAGATATCTCCTGAATTCCGTGAATTCGAACGCGCCAGCACGACGGTTGTTGCGGCAGCAGTAGCTCCTAAAGTGCGTTCATATTTGCAGGAGATCCGAGGAAAGCTGGATGCACAGGATTGGCAGCGGGAGGACCTGTATATCATGCACTCTGGTGGAGGCACACTTCCACCTCAAGAGGCTATGAGGAAGCCTCATACAATGGTTGAGTCGGGGCCAGCAGCCGGGCTAATTGCTACAGCACAATTAGCCCGAACATTAGGATTAGAGCAGGTCATTGCCTTTGATATGGGCGGCACAACAGCCAAGGCGGGAATTGTATTAGCGGGAAAGCCCCTATACACGACCGAATGCGTGGTGGGTGGTGAGATGCATCATGGTGGTCGAGCACGGGGTGATGGCTATCCGGTTCGATTTCCCATGATTGACATAGCCGAATGTGGAGCTGGGGCTGGAAGCCTTGCCTGGATAGATTCCGGCGGTCACCTCAAAGTGGGTCCTAAAAGTGCTGGGGCAGATCCTGGTCCAGCTTGTTACGGGAAGGGGGGGAATCAGCCCACTGTCACAGATGCTTATCTGGCGTTAGGATATCTAGATCCTTGCTCTTTTCTGGGGGGAGATATGCTACTCGACTCCCAGTTGGCCACGCAAGCTTTGACAGAACATCTTTGTAAGCCATTGAATATGAACTTGCAGGAAGCCGCTCAGGGGGTTGTAGCCATTGCAAACGCCAACATGCTGCGCATACTGCGCCTAGTTTCTATTGAGCGCGGGCACGACCCGAGAGATTTCACTCTGGTTGCGTATGGAGGAGCAGGACCGCTCCATGCGACAATGTTGGCTGAGAAATTAGCCATCCGCCATGTAATCGTGCCTCGTTTCCCTGGCTTATTTTCGGCCATGGGGTTATTGAATGCTGATGTAACCACAGATTTTGTCGAAACAGTAATGTTCACATTGACACAGGAGAACCTGGACAGCTTGAATGACTCTCTCAATCGGTTGGGTGGCAAAGCGGATAACTGGTTTCAACGTGTGAGTGTGCCAGGCGAAAAGCGGATTTTAAGGGTCTCCGCTGATCTGCGATACCAACGCCAGAATTATGAATTGCGCATTCCATTGCCGGGGGCTCACATTTCCTTGGAGGACGTCGCGGCGATCCAAGCGGAGTTTCACAAAGCGCATATGGTTGAATATGGACATGGTTCACCTGGCGAAACTATCCAGGTTGTGTATTTGCGTCTGCAAGCCGTGAGACCCTTACCAAAGCCTGATCTGAATCCTCTGGGTAATGACACTCGTGAGGCGGTCTCTGCAAATTCCGATGAAAGCCGATTGGTATGGTTCCCGGATGGGCAAGTGCAATGCCCGGTGTATCAACGCGATAACTTACGAGCAGGGCATACCCTTGAGGGACCGAACATAATCCAAGAGAAGGAAGCCACAACACTGGTTGAGAGAGGCTGGTGCTTACGAGTAGATCGGTTTGGCAGTCTGGTGATAGAACAGGGGTGAGCTGCGTCCCAATTAAGCATCAGGTGGCTTCATCATAAATCCAACAAGCTACCATTTGCCCACCGATTTCAAAGAAAGGCGGATATTCCACCTCACAGATCTTCCCCACTTTGGCAAAACAACGTGGGTGAAAGGGGCAACCAGATGGAGGATCGATCGGGCTGGGTACGCTTCCGGGGAGAATAATCCGTTTTGTTCGAGCTTCCTTACTCACGCGAGGGATCGCGGCCAATAGAGCCTGAGTATACGGGTGTCGAGGAGCCTCAAAGAGCGCCTCTGTATCTCCTTCTTCGACGATATGTCCCAGATACATCACGGCTATGCGATCACTGATATAGTGGATCACGCTCAGGTCGTGGGCAATGAACATGAATGTGAGATGGAACTCTGCTTGTAATTCTTCGAGCAGATTGATTACCTGGGCCTGGATGGATACGTCCAGAGAGGAGACCGGTTCATCAGCGACGATGAACTCCGGTTGCATAGCCAACGCCCGAGCTATGCCGATGCGCTGCCTCTGCCCGCCAGAAAACTGGTGTGGGTAAGCGTCGATATGTCGATCACTCAATCCCACCCGACGTATAAGCTGAACCGTTTCGGTTTCGCGCTCGATTGGATCTTGAACGCCGCGGTACTTGAGTGGTGTGCCGATAATATCGCGCACCGTCTTGCGTGGATTTAAGGAGGAATAGGGATTCTGGAAGATGATCTGAGCCAGGCGGTAGAACTTGACTTCCCGTGATTCGTTTGGTTGATCTGTATCTATAATGACGTTATCGCCTTTTACAGGGTGACCCCGGTAGTAAACCTTGCCTTGGGTGGGCTCATAAAGACGCGTCATCACTCGTCCTAGAGTGGTTTTCCCGCAGCCGCTTTCGCCAACCAACCCTACTGTCTCACCCGGCCAAATTGTCAGGTCTACTCCGTCAACGGCTCGGATAACTTTCTTTGAATCCCGTGCTAGAATCCTTGTAAGAAAGCTTGGGTGGATGTCAAAATGCTTTACGATATTCCGAGTCTCAATGAGTGGTATTGTGCGCTTTCCGTTGTCTTTAGTTTTCATTCAGATGCTCACAATATCATCCCACTTCCAATCAACCTCTCGCCAATAATTACTTTGCAATAGACAGCGGCTGAATTGACCACTGTTAATTTCAATCATAGGAACAGGTCCCTCTTCACAAACCTGCTTGTATTGGGAACAGCGTGGGGCGAAGGCACAACCGGGAGGCAAATCGACCAAATCAGGAACATTGCCTGGGATGGGTTGGATTTGCTGGTCTTGAATTGAAATTCGGGGACGACAAGCCAAGAGGCCCTGCGTGTACGGATGTTGTGGTCTTTCAACAATCTGGTCGACCGTTCCCTGTTCTACAATACGTCCGGCATACATTACCGCGATTCGATCACAAAATTCAGCTGCTAAAGCTAGATCATGCGTTACCAAGATAATGGCTGTGCCATGCTCGCGATTGATGCGCTTCATAAGATCGATGATTTGAGCCTGTATGGTCACATCAAGAGCAGTTGTGGGTTCATCGGCTAACAATAGGGCAGGCCCACATATCAATGCAATCGCGATTAATACGCGTTGTTGCATTCCGCCAGAGAACTGATGAGGATAAGCTGCATAGCGATCCATGGGGGAGGGAATACCAACCTCTGCCATGACATCCAGCACGCGGGATTTTTCTTGTTGGCGTTGGGCACGATTAAATGGCCAAGGTAGGCGAGTTTTACCAATGATATGGTGTAATTGAAGCGATTCGCGAATTTGCTCGCCTACTGGAAAGGCTGGATTTAATGTTGAGAGGGGATCCTGAAAAATCATCGAGATTTCTTTACCACGAACTTCTCGCATTTCAGGCGTGGATAAATCCCTGAGATTCTTATCTTTGAAGATAATCTCACCCCCAGAGATTTCTCCAGGCTTGCGGATTAACCGCAGGATTGAGAGCAGGGCTGTACTCTTCCCGCAGCCTGACTCTCCGACCAACCCTAAGATTTCACCATTGGATAGTGAGAGATTGACATCGTCAACAGCTCTCACCTCCCCACGTTTTGTTGGAAAGATTGTGGTCAGGTCTCGAAGATCAAGCAGTGTCATATCATTTAAGTTTTTTTAACCCTCGACCTTTAATCGGGGATCTAATATATCTCGCAGACCTTCACCAAATAGATTAATCGCCAATACCAGAACTACGATGGCGAGTCCAGGGAAGGTGGATACCCAGGGAGAGACCAGCATGTAATCACGACCGGCGCTGACCATAGAACCCCAGGCGGGTATGTGTGGAGGGATGCCCAATCCTAGGAAACTCAAGCTGGCTTCCATAATGATCATAAAACCAATCCGCAACGTGCCTAAAACGAACACCGATTGAATGATGTTGGGGAGGATTTCACGCCCCATGATAGAGATGTGACTGTTGCCGGTCACCTTGGCTGCCTCGACATATTCCTGTGTTTTCTCTGAGAGCATCTCTCCCCGCGCCAGCCGGAAAAACTCGACCCAACCCTTAAAAGTCAAAGCCAAGATAAGGATCCAAAATCCAGAACCCAGAAATGCCATTACTCCAATGGCAAATATGAGGAACGGAAAGGCAAGCAACAAATCAGCAAAGCGAGAGACGGTGCTGTCGAAGCGCCCACGGTAATAACCAGTTATGGTTCCCAGAAGCAATCCAATCCCCACAGAGATGCCCACTGAAAGCAATCCTACGATTAGGGAGACGCGGGCCCCATAGATAATGCGAGTCAACAGGTCTCGCCCCTGTGCATCAGTGCCAAGAGGGTATTCCCATGATCCCTCGAGATACCATGCAGGTGGATTCAGACGCTCTCGCAGGTTCCCTATAGTAGGGTCATGAACAGTGATTTGATCGGCAAAAATTGCGGCGAGTATATAGAGAAAAATCACGATCCCGCCGAGTATTACGATGGGATGCTTACGCAACTCCCCAAGGAACTCTTTGAAGTTTCGCTGCCAGAGGTTTATACGAATTCGCCAGAGGTATAGAAGCCGCGTGGTTGATGATTCGATGTCTTGAGATTTTTCCATCTCTGACAGTCCTTTTCTTTAATACCAATGGTTTAGAGTGTGATCTTGGGGTTCAAATATGTATAAAGTAAGTCTACGATCAAATTCGCCATCACAAAAATGAAGGCGTAGATCATTACTGAACCCTGGACAAGTGGGAAATCACGATTAAAAATTGCGTCGACTACCATACTTCCCAATCCTGGCCAACTGAATACGGTTTCAATGATCATATTCCCACCTAGCAGGATACCCACTTGTAATCCTACGACAGTTACAGTGGGGATTAAGGCGTTCCGTAAGGCGTGTTTCATCACTACGCTCGATTCAGGTGCTCCTTTGCTGCGAGCCAGGGTGACGTAGTCTGAACGCAAGGTTTCCAGCATGCTGGAACGTAACACTCGCGCTACAATCGCTGTTACTGCAGCACCCAGTGCAATCGAAGGAAGCACGAGATGTTTGAGGCTGCTGACCAGAGCTTCTTTGTTTCGAGTGATGATACTGTCCAGAACATAGAAACCGGTCACTTCCTGCAACTGGGCATCAAAATCAATTCGCCCCTGGACGGGTAACCAGCGCAGCCTGACAGAGAAAAATAAGATCAAGATGATACCTAGCCAAAACCCCGGCATGGAGATTCCCAGGAAGGAAATGCCCATGCTTAATCGGTCTATGAGGGAGTTTTGTCTTACTGCAGAAAGGATGCCGACTGGAATTGCGATGATCAAACTGAAGAATAATGCTCCCAAGGCAAGTTCGATCGTTGCTGGGAGTCGTTCTGCAATGAGCGTCGTTACAGGCAGTTTGAGGACATAGGAATAGCCCAAATCACCTCGAACAGCATCTTTGAGGAAAAGCCATAACTGTATGTGTAGGGGTTCATCCAGGTGGAATTCACTACGCAATTGCTCCATCTCCCCTGTGGTAACTGTGCCACTATCTCCAAGCATAATGTCCACAGGATCTCCAGGTGTAAGACGGATAAACATAAAGACCACAATGGCTACGCCAAACATAATCGGAATAGTGGCCAGTATTCGCTCAAGTACTTTAACTGCTCTCACAGGTAACAGCTCCTATCAGCTGACATGGTGAAAAGTGTACCTAAATGGAGGAGAGATAAGGATAAGTGCGATGCACTTTTAAAAACGGTAAATTTCGGGATTAGCCATTTTACCTTAGTTAAGTGCATCGCACTTTTAGATCTTAGTACTGGGTTACGGTATTAGACAGACATCATGTAGATTGATGCGACTATCAGAGGCGGGTTCCCAGTTTTCCACCCGCTCAGAGGCAGCTTCGGCCTCTTCAGGCAGGATCAAGAAGACTGCTGGAGCCTCTTCGTAAACGATTAATTGAGCTTCATCATAGATAGCCTGGCGTTCAGCAGCGTCTGGTGTAGTCTCACCAAGCTTGATGAGTTCGTTGACACGCTCGTTGCTATAACCGGAGAAATTTCCTCGCCCGTATGGAGAACCTTCTTCAAAGCCATGCCATTTGGCTTCAAAATGTCCAACCGGGTCAAACGCTGAATCACCCCAATCATCCAGGTAAGCATCGCGCTCGCCTGCCAGGAGCTGTTCCTTAACCACACTATACTCCCAGAAGCGGACACTGGCGTCCACACCAATTTCTCGGAACATACCGGCTACTGCTTCTGCCAGAGGGCGCAAACTTTCCAGTGTATCTATCGTGAAAGCCAGAGTTTGTCCGCCTTTATCCAGCATTCCATCATCATTACTGTCGGTCCAACCAGCCTCGGACAGCAAATTCAAAGCCTCTTCTGGATCGTAGGGATAGGGTTCCAGGCTCTCGTTAGCGAAATTGTTGAAAGGTGATAGTGCTCCCGGCAGTGCTACAGCTCGACCGCCATAAAGTGCATCAATGATCAGTTGCTTGTCAACGGCATAGTTCATTGCTTGACGGACAAGAACATCGTCGAATGGCGGTTTGTTGACGTTCATCTCCATCCATTTAGGTTGTGTACCGGGCGCGGTCTTGACCTGGATGCCAGGAGTCTGAACCAGGGTATCGACTAGCTCTGGCGGGACGGCTTGAATGATATCCACCTCACCAGCCAGCAGGGCTGCCACGCGAGTCGAAGCTTCAGGGATCACTCGGAAAACCACGGTTGATACGCAGGCTGGTCCAACTGGTTCGAGATCAGATGCACCCCCATAGTATTCATCGAAGCGTTCCACGACTACCTCTGTCAGGCCAGGTTGGGCAGAAACAAACTTAAATGGGCCCAAGCCGATCGGGTTTTCGACGAAACCCTGGGTTCCGACCTCCTCCAAATAAGCTTTGGGGACGATTTGCTGATGGACGATCATCTGCATCGCTGGTGGCCAGGGACCACTGAAGTTCATCCGAATAGAATAATCGTCGATTTTCTCAACAGATTCAAGCGGCGCTATCAAGCCTTTGCGTGGGGAAGTGTGCGAATCTGGATACTCTATCATGTTTTCCATGATTATTCGCTCAAAGGTGAAAATCACGTCATCCGCGGTCATTTCGGTCCCATCATGGAATAAGAGGCCCTCTTGCAATTTGATTTCTAAGGTTTGATCATCGACCCAATTCATCTCCTCTGCGATTTCCATATGAACGCCGCTGCGAGTGTCGCGGGTGACCAAGCCGTCGAACATGTTACGGATCACGGTCTCAGACTCGCGGCTGCGGTGGTCAGCGGGATCCAAGGCTGTTGGAGCGTTGGCCATACCAATTATCAAGGCTTGGCGTCCCTCTTCGGGTGTTGCAGTAATGAGCTTTTCAACCACTTTCTCAACGACCTCGGTGACAACTACCTCCCTCTCAACAACTTCGGTTACGATGACTTCCTCTGTGATGACTTCGGGTGTTGGTTGAGCACAGGCTGCCAGGGTAAAAGCTACAACCATCATAATTATGAATATGTGTAAGTTGTATCTTGTCATTACGTCCTCCTTAAATAATAGTGCTTATCTTTCCAATAGATTAATCGTTCAACATGGGGAGGAACATTTATAAATATCATCACCTCCTTCCTTTTTTTGATTGCCTTATATAAGGCACACGAATACAAGCCTGGTTCTGGTACAAGCAGCAACAAGCTATCTTGCGCTTTTGCTTTTCACAAAATAACATAAGGCAAAATTCTTGATTGAAGATTCAACCAAATTGGACTTTGGGCAAGTGAGCGTTTAGAAAATTAGCTCGCTACCAGGTAAACATGGGTATTGATGATTAGTGAACCTGGCAGCGAAAAAGTATGTCCCGCTCTTACCTCTGTCGCACAGGAAGCTATTATGAATCTGCCTATTTATTATAACAGGCTTGAAAGTGGTGAGTTTGAAGAAGCATTTAAGATAATCTAGTAACTAGATGGTGATGACCAATAATAACAACAATCTGTATGAAAATTCCAGCATGGGGGAGAGATGGAAAATGGTGAATAAATTTGTTATTGTTTGTATATCATCATCTTTAAAATTATTAATATGGCCGAGGAACGAAATGCGAAATTCAGCCAAATCAAAGAGTGGGTAACAAGATATTGGAATCTTCAATATATTGGCGTCTTGGTGGAGCTATGGAAAATCGGGAAGAATACTATATGGGGATTAACCAATCAAGGAATATATGAAACACTAGAATACGAGTCGAGATTAGAAATCCAAAACCGGAAAGGCACGAGAGCAACTTTCGGCAAGCGCAAGAAAGTACGATACTTGCAAGACAACATCATAGCCTACCAGGATTACTGTTGGGGGGATGGAGAAATACTCTTGAACTACCGTAGCAGCCGTGGTAAAGCTGTTGACCTTTATCGTTCAGGATACAAGACTTATATTCTGTTATCCCTTCGGGAAGTCAAGAATAGAGGAGATGTTGACGAGTTCAATATCCAATGGAATATTCGAAATGGGTTCTTAACTGAAGATGGTTATTGGGCAAC
>DAOVXM010000270.1 GCA_030636125.1 Chloroflexota bacterium
CGCGATTAAACCATCCTTGTTTAATGCTCCTAGTACAGTTGGGCGTAAGTCCTCTGGCATTTACAGATCACCCCGCCCAACTGTTAAAGTATTTTGCGCATTATTTTTCAACTGCACAAGGATTTCCGCCGCAAAGTACTAGTAAATGCTAATGATGGTGATGCCCGTGGTCGTGATGTTCGACGCTTTCCCGGCAGGGTTGGGCACCATTCAGCTGGCCTCCAAAATAATTTTCCAGTGTCGTCCGAACTGTCCCATTCGCGCCCGTTGCTACTTGGATTCCGTATTCCTGGAAGAAACCGATAGCTCGTCGCCCCATTCCACCACTGATCATCACATCAGCGCCTTGATCATGTATAAAACCAGGAACCATCCCCGGCTGGTGCTGTATGGCGAAGGGATTATCTAATGCCTGCACGGCCTGGATCTTCTGGTCTTCATCTACGTCCACCAACACATAACAAGGACAACGACCAAAGTGGTGGCTGACCAAGCTATCTAACCCATTTTTCTCTTCTGATGAAATTGCAATTCGCATTATTAGATCTCCTTATTTATCAACTCTGTTAATTCTTCTGCGGCAACGTAACCTGTTACAGTGATCTGCTGGGCAGTGACGCCAGGGATCTCGGCTACGGCCTGTTTAATCTGTTGGGCCAGAAACACCGCAATTGGACAAAGCGGAGTAGAAGGCCTGAACGTATAGCTAACTTTACCTTGCTCATCAACGAAAAGATCCTCGACCAATCGCATCCGCACAACATCTGCATTCGTTTCCGGATCGATAACGGTTCGCAGACCTTCGATGATAGCTCGCTGCAGGTGAGAGGACTCCTTCTGGTTCATATTGGTCTCTATTCCAACTCTACGAGCACTTTCGCCCAAATGGTCTGCAACGCCTGGCTTGCAGGCGAACCAGGCTGATAAGCTGTTACCGGTTCTCCCTGTACCATGGCTTCTGTCACGGTTTCGTCATACGGAATGTGACCGACTAACTCAATAGTGTGATCCTGGCAGTAAGTCTCGATCTCCGCAGCCCCATCCGGGTACAGGTCAGCCTTGTTAACACACACCAAAGCACGTACGCCAAAGTGTTCGGTGGTCTGCAAGATCCGGTGCATGTCATGCACGCCGGCAGCCGTCGGTTCGGTGACGACTAACACCAGATCCGCGCCGGAGGTTGCGCTAATAACCGGGCAACCAATGCCAGGTGGCCCATCGACCAGCACTAGTCCATATCCTTCATCCATCGCCAGCAGCCGGGCGCGCTGTTTGACCAACGTGACCAACTTGCCGGAGTTCTCCTGTGCCGGACGCAGCTCGGCATGAAACAATGGCCCATAGCGGCTCTCGGAGCGGAACCACTGCCCAACGACCTGCTCGTGCATGCTGATGGCATCCGTAGGACACTGGTAGACACACGACGCGCAGCCATCACAGGCAATCGGATCAATCTGGTAAGTACCGTTTCGATCGTCAATCGCATCAAAGCGGCAGACAGCGGTACAATCACCACAACCAGAGCAGATGTCCTGATCGATCACAGCGATCCGCCCACCGCGAAAGTCTGTTTGTTCCAGGATTCGCGGAGCTAACAATAATTCCAAGTTAGCAGCATCCACATCGGCATCAGCCAGCACAACAGAAATCGGATGAGGGTTCCCCCCAGCTGCCAGATGTGCCAAGGCTGCGGTCACAGTGGTTTTACCGGTACCCCCTTTACCGCTCAGGATAACAAGCTGTTTCATACCAATATTCAATCTATCTCTCGGTTTAAACCAAGTATCTCAGCCGCTCACTAAAGATCGAGCTCGGTTTGGAACACTCGGAGAATCTCCAACCAATGACTGGATTTGAGCAAATAATTCACGGAAGCGCGGCAGGTACTCCGGGAAGGCTGCGACTAGA
The DNA here is from genome assembly GCA_030636125.1 of Chloroflexota bacterium. The sequence continues at coordinate 1,909 of DAOVXM010000270.1, forward strand.
GGTTGCCCCCGGGCAAGAGCCTCAGCGATGCTGCGATCCATCGGGATACGCATTAGGATTGGCAAGCCAGCCTCCTGGCAGAATTCGTCTACCTCTGTATTGCCAATCCCATCCCTGTTCACGATAACACCAGCCGTGAGCTTGAGTTCGCGCACCAATTGGGCAGCCAGCCTCAAATCGTGCAACCCGAAGGGCGTGGGCTCTGTAACGAGCAACACAAAGTCTGCATCCCGGATGGATTCGACAACAGGGCATGAGGTTCCCGGTGGCACATCCCGGATCACAATATCGCCATTTTGTGCTGATTGCCACCCTTTGAGTTTGTGTATCACCGGCACTGCCATCGGCTCACCCACATTTAAAACGCCCCGGGCAAAGCGAACATCTCCTCCAACCAGTCCGCCCTCCAACACGCCTAGCATGTTGGGTACTTCAGTAATCGCGTTTTCCGGGCAATTGAGCGTGCAACTACCGCAACCGTGGCATAGTTCAGGGAAGACCAACACCTTGCCTGCTAAGACGACAATGGCATGATATTGACAAACCTCTGCGCAGACCCCACAGGCGTTGCAACGCTGCTCGTCCACCTGCGGGATCAGCAACCCAACCTCTTCCCGCTGCTCAAATGTTGGCCCTAGGAAAAGATGGGCGTTTGGCGCTTCAACGTCGCAATCAAGAAATCCCACCGATCGCCCCGAAACCGCTAGAGCTAGACTAGTGGCGATGGTGGTCTTCCCAGTGCCGCCTTTACCGCTGGCAACTGCAATGATCATTTATTCGCCTACCCGCGACGTCCCTGCCCACCATGGTGAAAACCAGGGCCAGTGGCAGCAGAAATCGGCTCAAGCCGTCCAGCCACAAATTCGTCGAGCAACTCGTCAGCCTGTGCTCCCTCCGCTACATACATCTGTATACCGGCTGCATCCAATGCCGTATAAGCGGTAGGTCCGAACCGCCCGCTGATGATGGCCATTGCATCCATCTCGGCAATGAACTGGGCCGCCTGGGCGCCTGCTCCACCCCCAGTGTTGACGGCTGGATTGGAAAAAGTCTCCCAGGCGCGGGTTTCTGTATCAATTATGATAAAGTAAGCACCGCGTCCAAAGCGCGGATCAAGGGATGCATCAAACCGGGGTGCGGTGACAGTGATCGCCAGTTTCATCCCTGATCTCCATTCTTCAGATTGGTATCCGTCTGGGATGCTCCAGCGTCTCCCCACCAGCCGCCTCGCCGACCGCCACCACCGCGGCCTTGCCCAAAGCCAAAGCCTCTCCCCCCGCCTCTCTGGCCCCAGGAGCCCACTCCAGCCAACAAGCCTTCCCTAGTCCGGTGGACATTTTGGCTGCCACACTCAGGGCAAGTCATATCTATCCCTCGCCCACCTTCGCCATGGGGCTTTTCAAATTCATGCTGGCAATCGTAACATTTGAATTTACGCATCATTCACCTTCCTTTATTTATAGATTTGCTATTGAACATATTGCTCATAAGCATTTAGTAAGCGATCGATTTCATCACGCGTTTTTCGTAGATCTGCGATCCACTCTCCTAAACGCACTTCACCTTCAGGCGAGATTTGATAAACGCGCCGCTGCGGTCCCTGACTCTCCTCACCCCAACGGGAAATCACCCAACCATTTTCTTCCATGTCACGCAAAGCGCGATAGACCAGACTGGAATCCAACAACTCAGGATCAAAACCAAATTCGCCTAATCCATCGAGCAAGCTGTAACCGTGGGCTTCACCTTGGTGCAACATAAATAACAGACAAGGCTTTAAGAAGTTCATCACCCGCCGGCGTCCCCGGCCTCGTCCTTTGCCTCTCCCCATGTAATGTCTTCCCGACATAAAAACTCCTTCCGATCACTCACTGTTGATCAAACATCTAAAGTATAATTTACTATAGACAATTAGTCAATAGACAATTTGACTACAATCATTACTTCTCTCAACAAGCTAAAGAGTTATTAGGTGCTACTGGTTTGATGCTTTTCGCTTGATCTCAGCCCACAAATTAGGAACAAAATCCCTGGTATTACCACCGGCATCGTGATCAATACAACCATAGCCAACCCACGGCCTACTCCTCTTATCCCCCAATATAAAGCTAAGTTAACCAAGGAGAAAACTATCGTGATCACCCCACCCCTAATTTCCCAGCGCCATGCGATAGCCAATCCCAACACGCTTATTAAGAGTGAGAGCGGCATCAGGTTCTCATAAAATGGGTATGGTCCCTCGGTGTGTGGAAAGAGGATTTCTCCAAGAAATATCAACGCGGTTATCACGATTATGATGGCACCCCAGATTCGCGCAACCCAACGAAGGATGCGAGTCAATTTATCTTGACCAGTACCATAGTTGAGCATATGACCTCCAACTTAAGAAACGAGTAATAAAAACCAACCGCTAACCTGGTGTTAGCGGTCAACAGTTTCTTCAGAGACGTTGTCAGACCAAATAACTAGTACAGTTGGGCGTAAGTCCTCTGGCATTTGCAGATCACCCCGCCCAACTGTTAAAGTACTTTGCGCATTTACATTCAACTGCACAAGGATTTCCGCCGCAAAGTACTAGCCTGGCTCCCGCCTGCACAATAATCAACAATGTGGTCTATTTGATTATATCGACATTATACAAAATCCCAGACTCAAAATCAACTCTAAAGGAGGACATCTTTTCAGACTTTCTGAATTGGTTGTGGAATCAACACCACGAACGCCAAGATCACGGAGAGAAACATAAGAAAATGCGAAAATCTCGGCTGTCCCTAGTATTCCGTCAAACGTGATTGTTAAGAAAGATTAGATCAAGGACGGAACACTAGTGCGCTCAACGGTGAACAAAAACAATTACCTCTATGTGATTGGCGGTATATATTTTGAAATAAAACTGATCACAAAACCGCC
>DAOVXM010000132.1 GCA_030636125.1 Chloroflexota bacterium
CATAGATTGGTTCAGTACCAGACCATATGCTTTGCGGTCTTCAGGGACCATAACCAGACCAGCTTGTGAAGCACTTCCTGGAGTTTTTGGCGCCGACCTGCCAAGGTAAGAAATCTCACCGTCCTGAATGTCTGCCAGCCCTACCAACGCCCTGCAAACTGTCGTACGGCCACTTCCGCCTAATCCAGCCAATCCAAGCACTTCACCCTCACGCACTTGAAGATTAACCCCAAAGACCGTGCCATCTATGTCAAGATCACTCACCTTCAACAAAATATCCCCTGGTTGGTTGTCCGCCGGGGGATACATATCGGTTAGCTCTCTACCGACCATTAAACGGACAAGTTCAGAGTTATTCGTTTCCGCTACATTTTTGGTGGCCATAAGCTGGCCGTCCTTGAGCACGGTGACGCGATCGGCCAGCTCAAAAACCTCATTAAGACGATGTGATATATAAATAATGCCATGCCCTTCAGCCCGCAGTACACGTATAACCGAAAAAAGGCGTTCCAACTCGCGGCTGGGGAGGACTGCCGATGGCTCATCCATAATAATGATATGCGCATCAGTAACCAGTGCTTTGCTGATTTCTACGATCTGCTGCTCTCCTACAGTCAGGTTCTTCACTAATTCATTCGGGTTTATGCTATCTCGCGCCCCCAACCGTTCGAGTAGCTCATTAGTTTTTTTACGACGAGCCCCCATATCAATCAGATTCAATCGACCTCGAGGTTGGGCACCCATAAAAATATTCTCTGCCACAGATAACTCCGGCAGGATATTGAACTCCTGGTAAACGACACTGACACCTAAATTGCGCGCCTGTTCGGGTCTCAAGCTTTGGTACTCGCCTCCCCCGACTTCGATCGTACCCATATCGGGGTAATATGCGCCTGTTACAATCTTGATGAGGGTGGATTTTCCAGCGCCGTTCTCTCCAACCAGCGCATGCACTTCACCCTCTCTAAGATCAAATGATACGTCCGCCAGGGCGTGTGTGCCGCCAAAAGTCTTATCGATGCCGCTTAATTTAAGTATCGTCCCGTTGGATTGACTTACGTCCGAGGATGCTTCCATAAGGTTATCTTCTTTTTCTAACTTGAGGGAGTACCGAAAAACAGGTAAACCCGGATCGTTATATTGTTAAATCAGGTTATTTACGACCACTCGCATAAGATTATTGCTTTGTTTAACTCGTTTGAAATTGCGCCTGCCGGGAATTTAACTCCGGCAGGCGCGTACATCTGGTAATACTTAGAGCATTATTTTCGCTCGAAACCTCCGTCGATATAGTATTGCAGATCGACTGTCATCGGGGGGATAAAGTCATCGTTCAGCTCGGGAACGTACCAGATCAAACCATCTGCTTCGGTATAAGGATCGGCGCCGTCCATCAATGTGCGCAGGCTGATGAACTTCGTGATACCTTCTTTACCCTCCAGGATATCAACCGCTGTCTGCAGACAGTGCTTGGACATGGAAGGTGGATCTGGCGAACCAACGAATTCGTATCCGTATTCCTCGGCTAAGCGCAGGAAGCCGTTGGGGACGTTTACCATGGCAAATTTGGGGGGCTCCAACCCGGCATCTTCAAATGCCAGAGCCGCACCGAGCGCCATCTCGCCGCCGCCAGCCCACACGCCGGCAATATCCGGGTTGGCTGCCATCAAGGCTTCCATCTTCTGCTTGGCGGTGGCGATGTTCCATTGTGCGTACTCTTCGGCAATGATCTCGATATCCGGATAATTGGCCAAGGCATCCAAGGCTGCCTGGCGCCAGGTCTCGGTTGAGTCAACTCCGGCGATGCCGTTGAAGAATACAACCTTACCTTGCCCGTCAATCAATTGGGCCAGACCATCACCAGAGCGGTAGGCGACTTCGTAGAAGTCGATATCAACTCGCGAGGTGAATTCATCACTCTCGATGCCGTTGGCGCACAACACTACCGGGATACCAGCGTTCACGGCGCGCTCGATCACCGCAACCGAAGCTGCCCGTCCCAGCGGTTCAACCACGATCGCATCCGGGCTTTGCTCGATGAAATTCTCGATATCGCTGATTTGCTGGTTTGCATCATTGGTGATGGCTGTTATCAGAGGCTTCGACAGCACGCCTTCTGCCAGCAGCTCTTCTCCATACGCCAAAATGGACACATTATAGGTATTGCCCCATCCATTGCTGGTGTCCTGCTGTGATACCGCGATAACATACGGGCCATCTTTTGCAAACACCGAAGTATCCACTGCTGTCTCTGCATCGGCCAACAGCGCCCTGGAGTAGTCCGAATCTAGCGCTGGATCATCAGGCGTTTCGATTTCGGTGTACTCAATCCCCTCGCGCTCATCCCAGCCTGGGACTGGCCACAGGGCCTCTGCTGCTGCCAGGTCATCAGGCCAAACTGCAACCTGTTGGCCGGTCTGCCACTGTCCGATGACCGTGGCGGCCTGCTCTAAGCGGCCATTCTCGTCAAATGAGGCCTCAGGCCACTGGAATCCCCACACACCGTCTTTAAACGTGGTGGTGCGTAACGTTTCTGCAATCACCTTGGGATCGACTGAGCACGCCTCTTCCAATGCATCAGCTAGCAGCCAGGTGGAGGCGTAGGTCGTGTTGTAAGTGCCGCCCAACTCCTGGCCGGTATATTCCTTGAAATCGGCTTTGAAACCTTCGTCGACAGGCAGCTGGCTAACGGGCGCGAAGTCCATCGTGAAGATGATGCCTTCCGCATTCTCTTCGCCCACTTCGTTCAGGAAGAAGGTAGTGGCGAAGCCAGAGCCAAGCGTGATGATGCCGTACTTCGGCCAGTAACCCTGCTCTTTGGTTTGCTTGACGAAAGTTGAGGTCTCAGCATTACCGAGGGCGAACCAGACATCCGGGTCGAGTTGCTTGACACGCAAAATGGTGTCGGTGAAGTCGTTGGTGTTGGCATCATAGGTGAAGTTACCGAGCAGTTCCATGCCCTCTTCCTCGATACCATGCAGCCAGGTCTCCTCGACCTCGGCTCCAAAGGTGATATTGGGAACTGTGATTACCCCCGTCTGGGCGCCGTTATCAACAGCCCAGGCGACATCGTTAGCACCCCATTCCTGTAGTGTGGACACGGTCTGGAAGACGTATTTCAGCCCACGACTGGTGATCGTCCCGTCCAAAGCGTTGGGGACGATATAGGGAACCTCGAACTTCTCAGAAATCTCGGTAGCAGGTAACGTAGTGCCGCTCAATGCGGACCCCATGACTACAACCACACCTTCCTGAGTGATCAGGCGCTCCATTTCGGAGTTGCCTTTCTCGGCACTGCTCTGCGTGTCACCTGTGACCAGTTCGAGCTTAGCGCCGCCCAGGCAAGCGATCCCACCCGCTGCGTTGATCTCATCGATCGCCATCTGGTGGGATTTGACATACGGGTCTCCAGCCCAGCCCGCATCGGGCCCGGTTACCGGGTACAAGGCGCCCACTTTTATGACATCTACTGCCTCCGCAGGTTCCTCGGGTTGGGCAGGCTCCTCAACTTCTGGCTCCGGAGGTGGTGCCTCTGTCGGCTCCGGTTGCGACACACATGCAGACAATACGAGTGCCAGGATGAATGTGAATGCTAAAATCGTCGATAAAATTCTTGCTTTCTTCATTTTTTTCTCCTCTAAATTGGAATCAAAAGAATGGACGTCATTTGCTTTACTCGATATTATTGTTTGATTTCCCATCACCTCCTTAAACGCACACGCTTCTGAATCGGCTATCGCTTACCCCGTATTATTCTTTCCTGAAGGTAAGCGATAGTTTCATCAAGAATACAAGATTGAAATACTCCGTGTCATTGAGGCCCGTATAAACACACGACTTTGTTAAATCTAGCACAAACCCGATAAGGAACGCATAAGGGAAGCATAAAGAAAGTGTAAAGATGAAATTACAATTTTAAGGCACTTTGAAATTAACCGCGGTGATTTGTTTACTAGGGATGTTTTTAAAAAGATCCGCCGAGCTCGGTTCTTAGGGTAAAATGAAACACGATTCAGGTTTTATCTAACTTTTCCTACCTTTATCATTCCCCAGGAGATCGTGTTATGGGTGATGCCGTAGTCATCTTAGTAAATGGTGAAGTGCTGGCCGATTGGCATGGCGCCACTATTCCGGATCAACGCCAGAATTCACAAATATTGGCAGAAGGACTTTTGCCGATCCTGTCCAGTGATCTGCAAGTTACAATCCTCCACGGAAACAAACCTCAGGTCGGCTTCGTATTATTACGATCTGAGATCGCCAGTCATGCTCTGCATTCCATACCTCTAGACGTTTGTGGCGCGGACACAGAGGGAGCTACCGGATATATGCTAAGCCAGGCGTTTCAAAATGCCCTGCAACGTAAAGGGTATAGGCGTAATGTGATCAGCGTGGTAACACAGACTTTGGTAGACAGCGATCACAAATTGTTCCATGAACCAGTCAAGTCCATCGGACCGTGGTTCAATCGTGAAAAAGCAAACAGATACCAGGAAATATACAATTGGACCATGGTTGAGGAGCAAGGCCGTGGTTACCGACGCCTGGTACCATCCCCGCCTGCTATCGAAATTCTTGAAATCGAAGCTATTCGCGAACTCAACCAAATGGGCTTTATTGTCATTGCGGCTGGAGGTGGCGGCATACCTGTCATACGTAATACACAAGGCGACCTGGTGGGAATCGAGGCGGTGGTTGAGACTGAAGGTGTGGCTAGCCTGATTGCTAAGGAATTAAATGCCAAGCTCCTGCTCATGATCATTGAGAGTGACATCAAATTCATCCGCTCACGGTTGATGTTAAACAAAGCCACACATCTCTCTCTGGACGAGTTGAATGATCTACTGGTAGGGGATAAGTTAGAGTCGAACTCGGTGCGGCGCAAGCTTAAAGCCGGCAAGGACTTTTTGGATTCTAGCGGTGAGCAAGTGATTATCACAACCCTACAATACTTACCAGCTACTCTGGATAAGCGCAGCGGGCTGATCATAGGTCAGCCTGAGTCATCCATCGAATTTTACAGTGTTGATGAAGTGAAATAAAAACAGCCGACTCATCCAATAATATTTGAATTTGTTCTAGGAGTTTAGATGGCGCCTTTAAATATTGAAAGCGAAAGTTCAAACAATAACTTGGAGACCCTCTTAAATGAAAACAGGGATTTGCGCAGGCAACTGGCTGAATTGAACGCCCGTAACCAAACCTTGCAAACCCTGCTTGTAGAAATAGGCCGCAAGTGTCAAATCTCATCCGCTTCGATCAAAGCGGCTGTGTCGAGCATGCTGGCGCTGGATTTCTTTTGGGACGAATCCACCCAACATGAGTTTCTTGAAACGATAGATAATAGTGTAGATCAGATTTCAAGCCTTATCAGGCTGGTAACCCTGGCTTTTCGCTCCGAAATTGGGGAGCTAGAGCTCATACTTGAACCGCATTCGCTCCCGGAAATCCTCACCGCAGTATCAGACGAGGTGTCCTCCTTAATCTCGAATTTGGAAGTTGAGGCTCGTCCCCCAGAGGACGAAAAACCTGTGCTTGTTGATTACGAGTACTTAAGAGTCGCCCTGAAGTTATTATTCGAAGGTATCTTTCAGGTTAAGAAAAGTTCCGAGGTCCTGCGCGTTCGCTCGATCGAATCCGACACTTCCTGGAATCTTTACATCGAAGACATCGATGAAACCGTAGTTAACCATGTTAACAATATTATCGATTGTGTTGAAGACTCTCTGGCTCAAGAAGATGGCTTACTGCCAGAGAGCGTACTGAAAATATTTGTCGCCCACCAATTATTTCGCTTGCAAGACATCCAGATAATACCTCTGCAAGGTCATGATGGAAAGGGTGGCATCCAAATCGTGCTGCCGTTCTATATAAAACCGGATACTAAAAAACCTGCACCTTAGCCGAAGACCTGCCTGCATACAGTTGTTTTGTGATTGGCAGTAAATATTTAGAAATAAAACCGATCACAAAACCACCAATCACATGCAATCCGGAGGTTGCAGCAATCAGCTGATGAAGGCTTCGGGTGATTTCAAATTACTTTCCGCCGATTGCATATATGGATATGAAACATATCTTTTTCAGGACCCTATGAGTTCGAGAAATAGCGAACAATCCACATCGCAGATCCTTTTGATCGGTGATGACCCAAACATGCTCCGCACGCTTCGCCGGAACCTGGTGGGTCGTGGATACGATGTCCACATCGCTTTCGATGACCAGGAATGTTTTGCTATGGCAACTGAGGTCAATCCGGATCTGTGTATACTGATCCTGGACTTCACGACGGTCAACCTGGACGGGTTATTGGTTTGCGAGCAATTGCGCCAACGCACATCGGTCCCGATCGTTGCGCTTTCCACAACCGGTTCATCGAAATTTGAGATCCAGGTCTTGGATGCAGGAGCAGATGATTACCTTGTCATGCCATTTGGGATGGAAAAATTCCTGGCGCGTGTTCGCTCGGCGCTCCGGCGCTCCGTTCGCTTCCAGAAAAAACATGCCAATGAAGATCGAATGATTATCTCGGGGGATCTGATCGTCGATGTTGAAAACAGACAGGTCATTGTACATGGCGAACAGGTCCACCTGACCCCCACCGAGTATTCGTTATTGTTATACCTGGCACACAGGCGCGGTAAAGTTATCCCCCATCGTGAGCTGCTCAAAGCTGTATGGGGCGTCGAATACGGCGATGAGCGCGAGTATTTACGCGTGTTCATTTCGCAGATCAGGCACAAAATTGAGGAAGATCCCCTGCGACCGCTCTACATCCTGACCGAACCCGGCGTGGGCTACCGGTTCAGGGACTGAGAAGGAGGCTGGGGTAGTTTCTTTCCAATTATCCTGTAGCAATCCTCCCTAACGCCTCCCCAAACCTGTGGATCTCCTGCACCGTGTTGTAATGCACCGGGCCGACGCGTACCATACCTCCACTCTCTTCCAGACCCAGCCGTTCCGTCACTGCTAAGGCATAGTAGTTGCCGTCCCATACGTAGATATTAGATTTGTCCAGCATCCTGGCTACCCAGCGCGGATGCCGGCCTTGCAAGGTAAAGGCAAACGTCGGCACGCGCTCTTCCAGCCGGCGCATATCACGCAAGCCATAAACCGTCACACCAGGCGTCTCCTCCAGCACTTCCAGCAAGGCCCGGCTGAGTTCATACTCG
>DAOVXM010000478.1 GCA_030636125.1 Chloroflexota bacterium
AGTCCAAAGTGAGCCCCTTTTCCTCGCTCCGCAAGCGAAAAACCTCGACCAGGTTGGCGAGCATGAGGTGTAAGTCGAAGGCCCTTTCCTGCAAGACCACTTTACCAGCCTCTATCTTGGACATTTCCAAGACATTATTGATCAAATACAGCAAATGCTCCCCGCTGCGGTTGATGATATTCAGATTCTCTCGTTGCGAAGTATTCAAGTTCGGATCGTTGCTCATCAACTGGGTGAAGCCCAGGATGGCGTTCATGGGAGTGCGCAGTTCATGGCTCATATTGGCCAGAAAGGCGCTCTTAGCTTTATTGGCAGCCTCAGCCTGGCGCCGGGCCTCTTGCAGGTCGGTGATATCGAAGTAGATGGAGATAAACCCGATTTTTTGTTCTGCAACAATCACCGGGAGGGCCAAGAGTTCCACATCCACCATCGTCCCATCTTTGCGAGTGCGCCTGGTGATAGTTTGTACACGACCCACCTGAATCACCTGCTTGGTGTAACCAACCGCTTCGGCTCGAATCTTCTCGTTGTTGGCTACAATGTCATCCAGGTTCCTGCCGATCACTTCATCCTGGGTGTAGCCGAACAGCTCTTCCGCCATTGGGTTCCAGGAGACAATAATCCCATCCAGGTCCGCCGTGACAACAGCCACCGGATTGTTGATAAAAAGGGATTCGAAATATTCCTTTTGCCTACGGATTTCATCTTCAACTTTTACCCGTTCAGTGATCTCCTGTTGAGCTTGCTCGTAGAGCCGGGCTTTCTCGATGGCGATGGCAGCCTGCTGCCCGAACAGGTCCAGCAATTGCAGGTCGGCTTGTGTGAACTGCCGGTTATGATCAGTCGTTACCGTGGTAAAGACACCCACCAGACGCCCGCCCACCTTTAAAGGCGCAACCAAGGTGGAGTGTATTTGGGGGTATTCCGGTAAGGCTCCTTCCCAGGCGTGATAATCTTGAATGATTAACGCTTCACCAGTCTGGGCTGTCTTGCCCATGGCTCCCTCGCCTAGCGCATGGCGCGTGCCAACATAGTCATCGCCTATGTTATAGCTGACAACGATCTCGATCTCCTGTTTGACCTGATCGTATAAGCCCAGTTCGCCACCGCTGGCATTCAATAACCTGGCGGCCCGTTCTACGATGTCCTGCAGCAAAGTGGACAGCTCGAGTTCGGCTGTAAGGTCGGTGATGGTCTTGCGCAACGCATCCAGCTCGTCGGCGCGTTGTCGCTCTGCGGCCAGCAGTTGCACCTTCTCAATGGCCAGCCCTGCTTGTTGGGCGGCGGCGGTTAGTACTTCAAAATCGCCATGATCGAAGGCATCGCCTTGCTTGCTTTCAGCCAGCAAGACACCGGACACTTGCCCCCTGATGCGAATGGGCACATCTACCTCTGAGCCCCCCATGCCGTAGAAATAACGCGGGTCCTGGAGCACATCTGGAGTGTAATGGAGCTGGCCGTCCAGAAACGGGCGCTCACTGAGACCCTGCCCAGGCGATAGGACGCGTGGAGGGTCATCGAAGCCAATGCAAGCCTTCATGAGGCGCTCACCGGAAGCCTCGTCCATCAGGAAGATGGCTACAAAATCATAACCCAGGGTAGCGTGCAGGCCCTCCACGACGCGGCGGCAGACCTCATCTTCTTCGAGTGAAGCGGCAAGTTCCGCGCTCAGCCGGAAAAGCGCAGCCTGCCTGCGGGCCTCATCCGGAGCATGGCGAGATGTCATTCTGTTCCATATATCCTGGATTTTCTCAGCCATTTGCTGGCCTCCTCGTACCTGTACCAATAATTTAACACCAGTTCGGGAAAAACCTGTCAGATTTGTTTTTTTACCTTATCTCAAATTCACGTTATTTTGAATTCAATAACTCTTCCAGCCGGTCGACCATACCCGCCATTACCCCGAAGGTTTGCTCTACCGGCTCTGGTGAAGTCAGGTCAACACCGGCCAGCTTGAGCGCCTCCAATGGGTACATCGAGCTGCCTGCTTTAAGAAAGCTCAGATAATCTTCAACTGCTCCTGGCACACCGGACAGGATGCGCCGGGATAGGGCGTTCGCTCCAGAGATACCGGTGGCGTACTGGTAAACGTAATAATCGGCGTACAGGTGACCGAAGGTGGCCCAGTTGATGCCCACGCGCTGGCGATCGATATGCACCTGGTCTCCAAACGACTCCTGGTACAGGTCCGCCATCAGCTCGTTCATCCCGGCCGCGCTCAGGCCCTCGCCGCGCTCCACCCGCTGGTGGGTCTCCAGCTCGAAGCGGGCCAGGGTGGGCATGACCAGGAAATAGCGGTAGAAATTCGACATGGCTTCTTCGATCAGGCTGATCTGGAAGTCGGGGTCATTTTCTGCTTCCAGCAGGTAAGCCCGCACCATGGCTTGATGGAAGTTGGAAGCCACCTCGGCGACGAAGAGCGAATAATCGCCGTAGATATAAGGCTGTTCTATCCAGGACAGGTAGGAGTGCATCGAGTGACCCAGCTCGTGCGCCAGGGTGCTCAGGCTGAGCATGGTATCGCCGTAGCTCATCACGATGAAGGGATGGGTGCCGTAGGAGCCATACGAGAAGGCACCCGCGCTCTTGCCCTGGTTAGGATAGATGTCCACCCAGCGCTCTTCAAAACAACCCTTGCGGATCGGGTCCACATAGGCCTCACCCATGGGAGCCAGCCCCCGGCAAATCCAATCCACGGCCTGTTTGTAGGGAATATTGGGTTGTTGGCTGGTTAAAGGGGCCCATATGTCGTAAGGTTCTAGCTGCTCTACGCCCAGGGATTTGCGCCGGATGGCGAAGTAGCGATGCCAGACCGGCAGGTTGGCGCGGAAGGTTTCGATCAGGTTGTGGAAGACCTGCACCGGGATGTTGTACTCAGCAAGCGAGGCTTCCAGGGTGGTCGTGTGCCGGCGGGCACGCGCTGCGAAGGTGTTCTGTTTGATCGAGGTTGCCAGGTTGCTGGAGAGAGTGTTCTTATAAGCCAGGTGGGTATCCATG
>DAOVXM010000321.1 GCA_030636125.1 Chloroflexota bacterium
CGAGAGGGTCTGGCGAGGAGCACGGTTAATTACCGTTGTGCGGCGCTTACTTTGAAGAAGGATCGTTTCGTTGTATATTTTCATCGGAACTGGAGCGGGGCCAGCATACTGACTGCGTTCGAGTGCTTCTCTGGCGCGCGCAATCCCTGCGCCTGTGATGGCATACTGGTATGAACCTTCTCCGAGCCCCATTTGCTTAGATGATTTGACTTCCACAAATTTCTCGCGTTTTAGTGCCTCTAATATTTTGTTTGTAAGTCCAGCAAAAGGTAATGCAATTTCTTCGGCAATTCTAAATCCGCTTAAATAACCTTGAAAATATAGAATCTTTAAAGCCAGATCTTGTAGCCACAGGATTGAGAGGCCTGTGTCTTCTATACGGGAAATTGGTGGGGGAGTGTACGGGCTACTCGTTGGAGGAGCAGCAGCCTCCGTTTTGGTTGGCGTGTGAAAAGCGGTCATAAGTAACCCTCCATATACGAACTACATCCAAACATAAGATCCATTCTGATTACAATCCAGTATCCCCATATGGTTGTCCCAAAATAATAATATTGCACTAAAAGTTTACCACCTGATATGAGATTTGGGTACTACTCGAGCTTGCGATTTGTTTAGGATTGCGAGATGAATTGTTAATGGGATTCGCTTCAATAATATGCCATACTGGGTCTTTAGCGGGTATAATTGCACAATGAAAATTAGCGTTATTATCCCAGCATATAACGAAAAAAACACAATTCAAGAAATTTTGCGACGCGTTCAGGCGATGAATATTGCTGGTGAGATTATTGTAATTGACGATTATTCAAGCGACGGGACTCGTGAAATTTTGAGTGAATTAAACGGTAATGATCTAATACACGTACTCTTTCAGGATCATAACCAGGGTAAGGGAGCTGCAGTTCGTACAGGTATCAAAGCTGCTAGCGGTGATGTGATTATCATTCAGGATGCTGATCTTGAATATGATCCACGTGAGTATCCTAATTTGTTGCGCCCAATTGAAGAGGGAATTGCTGATGTTGTATATGGGTCGCGTTTCCTGGGAGGTGCGCGTAGACCGATCCTATTTTGGAATATGGTAGCGAATAAAATCCTGACTCTGGTCACAAATGTGTTGTACAACAATATTCTCACAGATATGGAAACGGGTTATAAAGTGTTTCGACGTGAGGTCGTTGAGGATATGCCTCTGCACGCGAAACGTTTTGAATTTGAGCCAGAGTTTACTGCAAAAGTGTTAAAACGCCATGTCAGAGTCTTTGAAGTCCCTATCACATTCAACCCCAGGGATTATAGTGAGGGTAAAAAGATAAAGATGAGTGACGCATTTCAAGCCTTGTGGGCTTTATTCAAATATAGATTTGTGGATTAACGGTGAGTTACATACTGTCCAGAGATAGTATTGTTTTCCCCTTGATGTAATAACTGTCAAATTGGTTCATATCCTCTGCAATTAATCTGGGGTCCCTGTTGGTTTAATATCACGTACATTGAGTTGTAACGAGATGCGATCGAAATACTCGTTCGTTTCGAATATGTAAAGTAGGTCAATTCGGGATGGCAGTAAACCCTCCCAATGTCCCTGTCTGAATGCGATCGCATCGTAAGTGATCCGGCCATCGGTTACGGTAAATTTCAGATGATTGTTATCTTTACCAACTGTTCGGCTTCGAGTTACTTTTAGGTTTCTTGATACAAAGTGGGCTTGAGGATTCCCGTAACCTGTTGGTTGCAGCCATTCCAAGTAATCCAATATCTCCGGTTTGAGCTCTGATAGCGGAATTTCAACGTCAGCTGTTAATGTCGGTCGTAAATCCAATTGAGAAAGCTCTTGATTTGCGATCACTTTTAGGCGGTTAATAAGGGCTGGTAAATTTTCATTTTTTACCGTGAATCCTGCTGCGGCAGCGTGGCCACCATGGCGTTCCAATAAGTCAGCACATTGATCCAATGCTTGGGTAATATGAAACTCTTTAATACTACGACAAGATGCGCGAGTAAGCACCTCTCCCCGATACGCGACAATTGCCGGACGGTAATAAAGCTCTGTGAGCCGTGAAGCTGCCAAACCGACAACACCTGGATTGAAATCGGGATGGGCGGCGAAGAGCAATAATGCGTCTGGATCGTCAATCAAAACCAGTTGTTCTGCTTGTTTTTGGATTTGGCTGGTTATCTGCTGGCGCTCGCGATTCTGGTTGTCAAGTTGCTGAGCGAGTTCCGCTGCTTGGTAGACATCAGAAGATGTGAGCAAATCCAGTGCTGCCAGGGCAGATTCGAGACGCCCAGCCGCATTTAAGCGTGGACCTAAGACAAATCCAATATCGCTAGCTTTAATTTTATTGGGTTTCAAACCTGAAACACCTATCAACGCCATCACGCCCTGTCGGTGAGGCTTGCGCAAAACTTCTAAACCTTTTCTCACGAGAGCTCGATTCTCTCCAACTAGTGGAGCTAGATCGGCCACGGTTCCTAATGCAACTAAATCGAGGTAACTTTCCGCATCGGAGCTATTTCCCATTAGGGCCGAGATCAGTTTATACGCTAAGCCGACACCGGCAAGTTCTTTCTCAGGATAAGTATCTTGTGGCTGCTTCGGGTTAATCACAGCTACCGCCTGAGGTAGTTCATTATCCGGGTGATGATGATCACTGATGATCATATCTAGACCAATATCTTGAGCATGTTTGGTTTCCTGTGGCGAGCGTATCCCACAATCTACTGTGATGACCAGGCGAGTACCGTCAGAGCGCAAATTGTCTAAAGCTTCGTTATTTAGTCCATAACCTTCATCAAAACGATTTGGTATATAACCGATCACATCAGCGCCCATGGTACTCAAAGCGCTTACTAATAGAGCGGTAGCTGTCACACCATCGGCATCATAATCTCCATAAACTGCGATCCGCTCCTGAGTCTTAATTGCATACTGAATTCTCTCTGTGGCTTCAGGAACCCCCAACAGGTTGGATGCATCGGTTCCAGGGGGCATTTTAGCTTCTAAGTATTGATTAGCTATTTCTTGAGTAGCATATCCACGGTTAAATAGAATCTGGCGCAAGATTGGGGGATACTCCTGAAGGGAGTCCTCGGCCTCTGGTGTAATGAGTGGCATAATTTGCCAGCGTTTGTTCATCGGATACATGTTCGTCTCGGTTTCCAATATCTTCTTAGAATGAAGTATAGCACAAGTGATATTGAGCCAGTTGACTTGTCCAGAAAAGGCTGCTATGATGATTGGCGGGATGAGTAACAAGATAATTCCGTGGTACCAACGTCTGTGGGGGGAGGTCGTCAGGTCATCACGATGGTTGATTCCAGGTTTGGGGGTAAAGCGTTGGTTATTGGTCACTTTGACCGGTACTACGCTCATTGGGGTGGGACTTGCAATTTTAACTTTAGATATTTACCGTACAACACCAGAGACATGGTGGTTACCTCTTCTTTCGTATACATCCTTACGTTTTATTGCCAGACCCTTGCGCGTAGTTATTTTTGGCGGTCTGGGTCTGGCCCTCATTTTTCTTGGGATATGGGGAGTTAACCGCTCAGTTTTGAAACCATTTCTTCGTCCAGGCCGGCCCGTAGTTGACACCCTTACGCAACACCGGCGGCGTGAGAGAGGACCGCGTGTAGTCGTGATTGGTGGCGGTCATGGACTCTCAACAATGCTGCGAGGTTTAAAAGAATTTACCCACAGCATTACCGCGGTGGTGACTGTCGCCGACGATGGGGGTTCTTCTGGACGATTGAGACAGGAAATGGGAATACTTCCTCCTGGCGATATCCGTAATTGTCTGGCAGCCCTATCGAATGACGAAGCTCTATTGACTCAGCTTTTTCAATATCGTTTCCCAGATGGTCGCGAAGACCTGCAAGGGCATTCTTTCGGTAATCTATTTATCAGCGCCTTAGCTGAAATCACCGGCAGTTTCGACTACAACAACAGCAGCGCTGCGAGCAGCTTGAACACCTCCAGCTCGAGCATCGGGGCCTCTCAAGGCCTGCAGATCGCCAAACCCGGGACCTTTCTCACCCACCCGTTGTACCAGTATCGGGTAGAGCCCTACATCTTTGGCCATAAGCCCACTGCCGGCACGGTGCAGACGATCCCGCTGTCCGAGGCCATCCAAACCACAGGGCCGCTACATGCGGCCTTTGCCGCCGACCCCACTGATTCCGAGGCAGGCTCGTGGTGGACTTCGGACGCAAGCCCCTATACGCAGTATGTGGATGTGGCGCTCAACCATCCGGCGCGCTGGGACGTAGTCAGGACCTTTGACAAAGCCGACGACTTGTCCTGCCTGTCCACCAAGAGTTCAGACTACAACTGCCTGGAGTTCAATGACCCG
>DAOVXM010000255.1 GCA_030636125.1 Chloroflexota bacterium
TGATGGTGTTTGTTTGTCGCCGCATATATGCCTTCCAGGCGTCTGAGCCCGATTCACGTCCACCACCGGTCTCTTTTTCTCCACCAAAAGCTCCGCCTATCTCAGCTCCGGAAGTTCCGATGTTGACATTGGCAATACCACAATCGGAGCCGCTTACAGAAAGAAAGGCTTCAGCAGTTCTCAGAGAATCGGTGAAGATTGCACTTGATAATCCTTGGGGAACGTCATTGTGTATGGAGATTGCTTCTTCAATAGTATTGAACTCAAGGAGATAGAGAATCGGTGCAAACGTTTCCTGCCGGACGATATCGGTTTGCAGGGGCATTTTGATAATGGTTGGTTGTACAAAATTGGGGCCAAGTTCCGCTAACATTTTTCCACCAAACACCACTTCGCCGCCGTCAGCTTTGGCTAGTTGTAGCGCGTCGAACATTTCCTCTACGGAAGTATTTACGACCAAAGGGCCCATGAGTGTATCACTATCCAGGGGATCGCCAATCACCACCTGAGCATAGGCATTAACCAGGCGAGTGGTGAGTTCGGATGAGATATCGGTATGCATAATGATGCGACGTGTGGATGTACATCGTTGTCCGGCTGTACCGACAGCTCCGAAGAGTATGGCGCGCGTGGCCAGGTCCAGATCTGCATCCTTGGAAACTATAATAGCATTATTACCGCCTAATTCCAAAATGGAGCGACCAAAGCGACTGGCGACAGTTGCGGATACATGTTGGCCGATGGATGTCGATCCGGTGAAAGAGATCAATGGGACGCGCTTATCGTTCAATAGCAATTCCCCGACATCCCGTCCTGAACCAATTACCAGGTTGAATATACCTTGTAGACCAAAGTCAGCCATCACCCGGTTGGTAATGTGCTGGACAGCAATTGCCGTTAGTGGAGTGTAGGAGGATGGTTTCCAGAGGACGGTATCACCACAAACCGCGGCGATAGTAGAATTCCAGGACCATACTGCCACCGGGAAATTGAAGGCGCTGATAACTCCAACAACACCCAAGGGGTGCCATTGTTCATACATGCGGTGTCTAGATCGCTCGGAATGCATCGTCAAACCATAAAGCTGGCGTGAGAGACCGACAGCGAAATCGCAGATATCGATCATCTCCTGGACTTCTCCGTGACCCTCTGCCCGAATCTTGCCCATCTCAAGTGTGACCAGGTCGCCAAGTGGTTCCTTGAATTCACGTAATGCATCCCCAAGTTCACGCACGACTTGACCACGTTTGGGTGCGGGCAACTCGCGCCAGGTCAAGAAGGCTTCATGAGCTTTCGAGGCGATATCTTGGTAGGCAATGTTAGTGACCTGAACTACGCTGGCAATCGCTTCGCCAGTAGTTGGATTGTACGAGATCAACTCTTTTCCATTTGGATCGGTTATCCAATTATCTTGGCCGGTACACCCACCTGAATTTACATCTTGGATATTTAATTTATCTAGGAGTGGTATCATAATACGCTCTTCTATGGATCAATATGGTAGGAGAAACAGTGTGTAAGTGTGGCGTACACCAGACTACCACACCTTTTTTGTGGTAATTCTCTTCTCTCCTCGTTGGATTGTAAATGAGTGGTCACAGGATTATTCACCTTGTGATTGGAGCAAGCGAAAAAGCGACCCTCGGGCCAGCAAATCGGCACTGACCATACCTTCAACACACCCGCTTTCAACAATGGGCATTGCTGAAATTTCATAGTGCTCTAGCCTGCGGATCACATCCAAGATGCTATCGGATGGCTTTGCAAAGACCACTTCCCTTGTCATAATTTCATGTAGTGGTTGGTCCTCCGGCGATCCTAAAGCGGTTGCACGTGTGATGTCCCAACTGGTGACAACACCGGCTAAGTCATCATCTCGGGATAGCACAGCTAGAATTGGGCATCCCGAATTGATAAGTAATGCGGCTGCATCCCGGATAGTTTGATGTGATGCGATTGTGGGGATAGGGACCATAAGATCATCAGCGGTTCGGTCACTTTCGCTTGAGGCTATCCGGCGAATACTGATTATTTCAGCCGCCTCACACGGTAACATGTCGGCGTCGGTTATGAGCAAGTCAACGAGCTCGCGCATGTTACGCCGGATCACCTCATCACGGTAGTCCTCAGCAGCACGTCTGCGCTCATCGGCCAGCCCATCTAATTCCGAAGCATGATCCTTAAGCCAACTATCTACAGCAGAGCGATGACCTAGCATGTTATCCGGGATACGAAGATGTGTGGGGGTTTTTATGAGGTGTTCTTGGGCAGCGAAGATCACACCCCCGGAATTCACTAGATAATCAGTGGCGATCAGTACGCCACGTTGCCTGTATACTGCGCGTTCCATACGTGCTCGAGCTGTTTTAAGCGTAGGATCTGGTGAATATGTATTAGCTCCCTCTATGATTATCGACCAGTTTCCCATCTTGTCTACAGTCATGGATGGATTAGTTGAAAGATCAGTGTCTAAATAATTAGCGATCGGTGCCGCGGGAATCAAACAAAATGCAGATTCTCTCAATAAGTCATTAGGTTCAGTTGAATATTTAACAGGGATATTTTGAACACCTTCCTGTGAAACTAATGTATTGTAGTATGGTTGGGAAACCAGATTGCCCTGTTCCCACAAAGCAAATAGCTCTTCAACAGGGAGGCCTGTCTCGTTATAAAGGTAACCAAGCAAGTCGCTAACACCAATTACATTTGCTCCAGGTAGCCTATTTTGCAGTATGCGGGCTGCGTGCGCTCCAACCGCGCCAAATCCCTGGATGAGTACAGTGAGCTCATTTGGCTGCGGTATTTGGATAGTTGTAAATTGTGGTAAAACCTGCAGGCGTGGTAGCTCTTCTAATAATGCTTCAAGGGCAATGATCGTTCCGCCAGCCGCTGCACCGAGCTGATCTATGCGATTGCCACCCATATCAACAGGTTTCGATAATGCGTTATCCAACCCATTCTCAATGGCGATAGTTTTCATATCAGCATCGTTTGTACCAACATCAGGACCGGGTAAATAGATATCATGATACCGGTAAAGTAGGCGAGCAAAGCCTCGCACGACTGCAGTATGTTCCTCGGAAGAAATGTTGCGCTCCGCCACAATTCCGGCTTTTCCTCCACCATAAGGTAGGTTAGCAGCGGCATTTTTAAGGGTCATACCCCGCGCCAGATTATGTATGGCATGTGGGTAAACATCAGGGAGCATACGAATTCCGCCCATAGATGGGCGTCCCATGGCAAGGTTATCTATAACAAGATATCCCCCTATCTCGAGTGGTGATTTTTCATCCCATAAGCAGATTACAAATCTTGGACCAAGGTTGTCCACCTCGATACCGAGGCGGGCTAAGCGGTCGACATCCAGGGGACCAAACTCCATGTAACAAAGCCCGTCCTCGCTTATCATTCGATTTTTCCAAGTACGCGCTGGTAAACGCTCACGCAAGTGAGCCTCCATTCTTTCAGGTATCACAGAGTTATTCCTTTCAGGTTACTGTTACTGATGAAGCTTGCGTGCAGCTAAGAAGGAAAGTCCATTTTCTGTTAGCGACCAGGCGGTCCTGTTCGTGGCGTCAAGCTTGTCTAAGAAGTTGATCAACAGAGCATCCCAGTCACCAGATTCAATCACTTCAGTCTTATCCCGAAAGTAATCAAGGATATCTGAAGGATGTTCCCTGGTGCTATCAATTTCTGGATCATTACCTTCGTGCTTGGCTGAAATATTGGCAACGTGACCAGCAATTTCTATCAGTTCTTCACGGCGGTTATATGGCTGAATCACAATATTCTTGAATGTCTCTGTTATATGATGTTCGAAGCGAACCACATCCTCAAAGCCAAGCGTTTCCCTGAATTGGGCGGTTATCTCCAAGGTTTGGTTGTTGATGGAGTTCGACCAATTGAAACCGATCAGAGGTGATGTGCCATCATCGCGAGAGAATAACTTTGCCCCAATCAGGGTCCACAATGCTGCATAAGGATTATCGTTGCCCATGAAAACTGATATTTTGAACTCGATGTCCACTCCCAAGCGATATAATAGATAACCGAGTATTACAGTGCCAGGGTTGATATTTAAAATCTGTCGTATTCCATAATTCGTGTAGTAATAAAGGTATTCATCCAGCCACTCCAATGCATGTGTATTGGGTTGACCGACTCCGCCAAAATATCCGGTGATGGTCTCTGGGCCTCCTAGATGAATATTAGATCCATCTGTCCCTTTTGTATCCAGCGTTTCGACATAACTGGCACCAATGATCTGCATCGCAGCAGCGAAAGCAGGTAAGTCCCCATCTGCCTCTTGTTCTTTCATCTTACGAACACGGATAAATCGTGCCGGCATAAGATACCCATCTTCAATGGCTCGCTCTGCAGCGGCTCGGATATAAGGGAAATATTGCGCGCCGCTAATTTCTAGTGTGACCGCGTAATCATCGTTGAATTGTATGCTATTCGCCCGGTTGCCAAGGACTTTTTGTCGGTAGTCGGCGATGCTGATAAAGGCGCCACGATCACGCTGTTCTTCTAACCATTGGAGATCCTGTATGTATTCTGGCTTAATTTCTTTGATGTGCTCGTACAGTGTTTCAAGTTGACGGGCTTTTATTGCTTTGTTATTTATCTCCTCTGGAGTGCCATATTTTTTGACGACTTCCAAAAAATCGTTGATAACCTGGCTGTTGGGGTTTGTTAATACTTCGTTTATCCCATCTAAACGATCAGTTGGAATGCGTAAAAGTTGGCGTAATTCGTCTTGCATATTACCCTCCAGTGAAATCTCATTTGAAATCGTAATATTTGCCAGATTCAAATGACATCTTCGAATATTTTATGGTACCAAGATGATAGATATGTTTTAATCTAATATTTGTAAAAGCTCTTGGTATTCTTCATCTTTGATACTGAAATAATTTTCAGGCTGTGGGAATGACTTGTCGGAGACCTCAGCGACATACCCTTTAATTCCA
>DAOVXM010000014.1 GCA_030636125.1 Chloroflexota bacterium
ATGCCAACGAGAATGCCATTAAACTAGCTCGCGCCTACACTGGTAAGTTTAAAATCCTTACCCGCTACCGCTCTTACCATGGAGCAACGTCCGGAGCTATGGCTTTAACCGGAGACCCGCGTCGCGTGGCCTGGGAGCTCAATTTAATGCCAGGTGTGGTCCATTTTCTGGACCCGTACCGGTATCGCTCCACCTTCCACCGTACAAATCCCGAAATTGCTGAGTCAGAGTTCACCCAGGATTACCTCAACCACTTGGAGGAGATCATAACATTTGAGGGTCCTGACACCATTGCAGCGATCTTGATTGAAACGGTGACCGGCACCAACGGAGTGATCATTCCCCCGGATGGCTACCTGCAAGGAGTACGCCAGTTGTGCGACCGCTACGGCATCTTGCTGATCACAGATGAAGTGATGAGTGGCTTTGGTCGCACTGGAAAATGGTTTGCCGTGGATCATTGGGGAGTCATACCTGACTTGATGACTATGGCAAAGGGCTTGACCTCCGGATATGCACCATTGGGAGCTGTAGCCATGCGTTCCGAGATCACCGAGTTCTTTAATGAGTCTGTTTATCAAGGAGGCTTAACCTATAACGCCCATCCTATCTCATTAGCGGCGGCGATCGCTAATATACAGGTCATGCAAGAGGATAGGCTCATTGAACGTTCGGCTGTGATGGGACCCATCATGCGACGTATGCTGACTGATTTGGGTGAACAGCACCCATCAGTAGGCGAGGTGCGTTCTATCGGGCTGTTTGGTGTGCTTGAGCTGGTGCGCGACCGCCAGACTAGAGAACCACTAGCACCATATAATGGCACCAGCCCCGAAATGGTCGCTTTACGAGACTATATGCTGGAGAATGGTGTCTTCCTGTATACCCATTGGCACACAGTGCTGATCATCCCACCATTAATCATTACCGAGGAGCAACTCGCGCAGGGCTTTGCAGTTTTAGATAAAGCTCTGGAAATTACCGATGAGTGGGCTAATTAAGCCTGCGATTCTCTTGGGCGAAGATGTGACGTAATAACGCCAAGCTGGCGGCATATGTAGCGTCCATGCCATAGTAAGACAGGCTGCCTGCCCCAAGATTTTTACCCTTACTTAGTGGCGTATCGGATGCGTAGTGGATGACCCCCAGGTCAAACGGTAAGCCATATAGGTTAACGATCTCGTTGACTGGATGCCGTTTGGGACGGTACATCTCATAAACCGCAGACAAGTACGGACCGGCCTCCATCTCTATATCAGTATAACCCTCCCGGTAAAAGACATCCATATAACTGGCATTTTGTAAAAAAGTACCCCTCACCGAGACCGCTTTCTGGTTATCCAGCACTGTCCCATATAACAAGTAAGGAGAGACATCTGCTGAATGGAATGTGTTGGGGAATATATAGGTATTCTCAGATTGCTCATCGTGGATTACGTTGGAAATCATCACATCACCCACAACGCCGTTCAACGTAGCAGCTTTACCCATTACATATACCCCTAGGATATCACCTACATGCTCCGAAACCTCGGAAAGGATATTATAAGCTGCCAAACCAAGCGGGTAATCAATATTAAATAATAGGGCATTGCTGTTCACCAAAAAGGATAAATCCCCATCGCGAGCGCGCGGGTCAAAAAGTTTTACATCCAAACGTGACAGATCGACGATTTGGGCCTCAACATTAAAATAATGTTCGGCTGGTACCCTCATGATCCCGTGAGTACGTTCTTGAGTGAGTCGCTCCGCGAGGATTTCCATAGCGTGAGGTGATTGCTGGTACTTTTTAAACACATAGTAAAGGAAATTTTCCTCACCATAGGGCACATCGCGTGATTGAATCTCCTCCCACTCCTCCGCGAGATATATGTTCTCAGGTTTATTTAAATAATCTGTCAACATATCTTTATACTGCAAAGCGAAGCCTGTAAGCAAATTCAATATGCTATGGGTATTGCTGGAAATAAAATAAACCGGTCGCTCGCGCAGTTCGGGGCAAACCCGCTCGATATTCTCCCACCAGGCATGAGTTGCTCGCCGGTACTCGCTTAGAGAACCGTTAAGCAATCGCACTGCTAAATTTCTGGTGGACTCAGAAATTTTTCTCAAGTTATTGGTGAAAGCATCTCCCCAAATCACACTTAACCGCCTTAGGTCTCCCACAGAAACCTCAAGCGCATCAGCCAGATATGGCCAACTCTCTTCGTTATCTTGAAAATCTTCCAGGAATGCTTTTACCGGTTGCAGTAAGTAATGCAATTTATTCCATTCAATCTGAAAGGCTGTGAGGATTGGGATCAAATCGTCAATATCCGAACGGCTAGCTATGACGCAGGCTAAAGTATCCCGCCCATTATAGAAGCAGCGTCTCCGGCGGGCGACGGCAGGCGCTTCTTCCCAGTTCTCTACGTTATCATACCCTGCCCGTGTAAAAACATCTGTACTCTGACCCAAAACCACCAGGCGCACCTCTGGCATACACGATGGGGTACGTAATAAAGTGTAGATAAATGCGCCCATATCAGGCTTGGTCCCTCTAACTGCCGGATGGAGTAACGAGTTCATCCCAGCATGGGCTTCTTCAAGCGTCCGTATTTGTACTTCCGCTGTAGAACGCAGTAAAGAATAATATGTTCGCAAATATAGCTCGACTTCTTCAGAGGCTGTGCTGGGGACGGTACGCTCCACAATCTATCTCCGTCGCTTTTGATGTCTAACTGGGAGGGAATCTACTGGCCCGTATTGAGATGGACCAATCAGATTGTAAACGAGCGCATAAACCACAGACAAGAGTGCGAAGCCAATTAACGACAAGATCACGGCCACCAGTAAGTACGCATATAAATAGTTGACTCGCCCGAAATAAGGCAGTAAAACGGGTTGAGCCAGTTCATACGGCGTTGGTAACCATTTCTGTTCCAAGTTCGCCTGTACCAATAATACAGCGCCGGCGAACGCCATAATTGGGATCAGGATCATCAGCACACACCCTATTCCACGCCAAACCGGGTGAACCCCCTCGCTACTAGCAGCCTTATAACTTTGAGGGTTGTAACTGTCATATTTTCCCATCCGCCAGCTCCTTTTATTAGCCCGATTCCTTTCTATGCGCCGCACTTTCGACCGCTTTAACGATCATATAATAGCCAGTGCACCGGCACAGGTTGCCTGTAAGGGCTTGTTGGATTTCGCCTTGTGTCGGATGTGGTTTTTCCTCCAACAATTTTGCTGCAGACATAATAAATCCGGGCGTACAGTATCCACATTGCACAGCCCCTTCTTCAATAAATGTCTGCTGGACAGGGTGTAGATTTCCATTATCAGCTAAGCCTTCGATAGTGACTACCTCAGCGCCATGTGCACGCGCGGCCGGCACCAGGCAACTCATAACAGCCACACCATCCAAAAATACAGTGCATGCCCCACATTCTCCCTCAGCGCAACCTTCTTTTGTACCAGTCAGCCCGATATCTTCCCTTAAAAAATCCAGCAATGTCTTATCATGTCCACCAGGGATCGCATACTCCTGGCCATTGATATGAGTAACGATGGGTAAATCCCCCGTATGTGAAGTACCCTTAACCAATGTGGGCATTTCACCACTGAAATCTTGACCCCATAACAGTGCCGGATCTTCTGGAAAGTCCCTTCGTTCCTCACTATTCAGGATGTCGCGCAGCCCACGCAGGGTACACACGCGCACCATCTCATCGCGGTAGTCTGCGGAAGCACGCAAATCGTCAATCGGTCGAGCAGCTTCCTTAGCCAGTTCGGCTGTAATGGTAATTACATCTTCATCTAACGTGCGCCCTGTCAAGTAATTCTCGGCGTCCTTGGCATGGATGATTACCGGAGCAACAGCTCCCAATGTTATGCTGGCTTCATCAACTCTCGCCTTATCAAGTGTAAGTAAAATGGCAACATTCACTAATGAAATTGCCTGGGCGTTTCGCAATCCCAGCTTAACGAATGTTCCCCGCTGCCCCTTTTTCATGGCTGGGAAGGATATATCGACCATCATCTCGTCAGAACGCACAACTGTCTGCCGAACCCCAGTGTAAAACTCATCAAGGGAGATTACTCTCTTTCCAGCCTGGGATAACAAAGTAACTTGCGCTCCCAGAGCAATCAATGGTGTAATCGTGTCATTAGCCGGAGAAGCTGTGATCAGGTTTCCCGCCACTGTGCCACGATTACGTATCTGGGGTGCTCCCACTTCCCAACATGCTCTTGCCAAGGGATACGCCCTATCTCTAATTAATTTTGAAGCGACACAGTGATTATGGGTCACCAGCGGTCCGATATGAATCTGATCATTTTCGTCCAGCCAGATACGCTCCAGGTCTGGAATACGAGTGACATCGATCAGTGTGTCAATACCACTCCGGATTCCGCGCTCAATTTCTAAAATAATATCCGTTCCCCCTGCAATGATACGCGCGCGTTCACGGCGCTCGCCTAAAATCTTCACTATTTCATCAACACTCGTTGCATTAATATATTCTCGCCACATAAAATTCTCCGGTTTTTATGCTGGGATTAAAATGGTTGGGTGAATGGTGTGATCGATCATCTGGTCAAGCATTGCTGACCTGAAGGTCTTCATTTCTCTCACTGTTTACCATCATCACACTACCATCCCCACCTTGACGAAGCATGATAATTTCGGCCATTATGCTTAAGGCGATCTCCTCCGGGGTTTCAGCGTTCAACTCCAAGCCCATGGGTGATCTTACTTTCGCCAGCTTTTCCTCCGAGACCCCTGCTTGTAAGAGCTCTTTATAAGTAGTGGTCCAGCGTCGCCGTGAACCAATAACGCCGATATACCCTACCGGTGTATCCAATAAAGCAGGTAATCCAGGTACGTCGATATTCGATCCTCGGGTTGTCAGCACTAGATAGGTCCAGGGGGAGATCTCCATGTGCTGTGGAAGTTCCGCCATCTGAACCGGGAGATACTCATCCGCACCCGGAACAGTCTCTGGATTACAGAACTCCTGCCGGTCATCATTAATTACCACATAAAAACCTAACCACTTGGCCAAATATGCAACCGCTTTTCCTACGTGCCCTGCCCCTATAACGACAAGTGTTGGTTTTGGTTGAATTGGCTCCACAAATATCTCCAACTGCCCCCCACATATACCTGGATCACCACGTTCCGGATCGTTCATACTGTATTCCAGAAAGCGCGGATTACCATCAAGCATGGCTTGTTTCGCTTCGGTTATCACGCGATTCTCTAATTCACCACCGCCAATCGTACCTTCGATCCGTCCATCCGGATAAACTAACATTTTACTGGTCGCTCGACGAGGCGTTGATCCACGGCTCCTCACAACAATACACAATGCTCCCGCCTGGTTTTTTGTTTCTAGCTCGGCAAGTTTTTGATATACAGACACAGCTACACCTCTAAAAGCCCCAAAACAACGGGCAAAAGCTGTTTTTTGCGGGAAACAACACCATCAGCAAAACGGGTTCTATCTGGTTGGCGAGGATAAGGCAAGTCGTTAAGCTCGGCAGGTTCGTTGGTCAATAATAGCCGACTACAGCCACTAACCACATCGGTCACCATCAACATAGCAAAATCCAATCCATCACGTTCCCGTAATTCGTTAAGCGCATTCTCCAACGCACTCAAATGCTCAGCCAATTGTAAAAGATCTGTAACTTCCACCTGCGCGATCGCGAATCGTAAGCCACCCGCCGAATACATCTTCATGTCCGAATTGACAATTTCACGTGGATCGCGCCTAGATAGACCGGCACCGGCACGTAAAACTTGCTCTCCATAAGATGTGATCGTCTCGCCTTCAAGAGGGGCATTGCGCACAAATGCCCACCGGCTCAGGCGCTCTGCCGCACGCTGATCGCGTTCCGTTGTGGTCGGTGAGGTTAGGATTAATGTATCGGATAACAGGCCAGCAAGCATTAAACCAGCCAGTTCAGGAGGCGCACTTAAGCCTACTTCTTCGATTCGTTCCGATACTAAAGTGCTGGTGCTTCCTACCACATCCACAGAGAAACGAATTGGCGTATGTGTGGACGGATTATCAAGTCGGTGATGATCCAAGATTTCGACCAGTTCAGCCTCTTCCAAAGCACCTAGAGCCTGGCGAGATTCGTTGTGATCCACCAAGATCAGGCGTAAGCGCGGTGGGTTGAGCACATCTCTTTGGCGGCAGATTCCTACATATAATCCCTGGTCATCCACAACAAGGAAATCATCTCCCTCGGCGCGCAGTACTCGATTGATTGAATCCCTGATCCGGTTGCCTAAGTTGAATGTTGGCACATTCGTGTCACTTGCCTCCCGACATGGTTTTTCTAGTATTTCTGCAATGCTTATCTCTTGGCGTCGTTGGTGTGGCCCGACCAGAGTGCTTAGAAATGCGAATAAGCTTGGACCGTTGACTAATCCGTAAGGCGTACCATCCTCATTGACAACTGGTGCCACTCCCCAAGTGCGGCTAGCGATAGCCCAGGCATCACGCAACTGTGCGTCTGGAGTTGTTGTATCTAAACGCAACGTAACAGACTCAAAGCGTGGGGAGGCATCATTAAGTAAGTCGGGTGCTTCCAGTTCCAAACGTTTTAGTACCCAGAACGTTTGCGGGTTGACTGCACCTGCACGAGCTGCAATCGCGTCTTCGCCATCTCTCTCACGTAATAACCAGGCATAACCCATAGCCGAGGCAACTGCGTCTGTATCAGGGTTGACGTGTCCAATTACGTAAAGTGGACTCATTGATGAAATCATATACTCAATTAACTCACCGGTGAATTATGTTCATATTCCAGATGATGGCTATAGAAACGTTGGGTTGGATAAGCAAAATCGATGTTCTTATGCACTGCAAAAGCCTTAAGAATAGCTTCCCAAATTATTTGCGAACTATCTCTTCTTTGTCTAGGTTCACATAAATACCGTATTGTCAGCTCAACACCACTTTCTTCAACGCTAGAATATACAGTTGGAGTCAGTTTACCATATTCGATTAAAAAACGCCTTGTTGCTTTTTCAAAGCTACTTTCTATCATCTCGACATTATCTTTGGCGTATTGATTAGCAATTTCAAGTAGTAAATTTTTTGCTTTTTGCCAATCACTCTCGAAAGTAATTAATACTGGGAGCTCATTCCAAATATAATCAGAACCCTTAGTGTAATTTGCCAATACTGAAGTAAAGACCACTTGGTTAGGTACATGGAGTAAGCGACCTGTACTTTGATCGGCATGAACCCAGTTTCCAATCTCCATTAACGAGAATTGGAATATCCGCTGATCGACCACATCTCCAGCAACCTCGCCAATCTCGATCCGGTCTCCCACCTCAAATGGTCTTCGCCACATGATAAAAATCCAACCAAATAAATCGGAGATTGGATCTTTAAGCGCAATGGCCAGCCCAGCCGAGAGTAAGCCTAAATAGGTCGCTAAAGACTGGAACCCTGCGATCCAGATTCGTCCAATAACAAGTAGACCTACCAGAAAGAAGAAATAACCAGTGATTTTTCTCCACTGGTAGCGTGTCCGTTTATCGCTAACCCGTTTGGATATTATCGAAGTAGTAAGCCAAAAGAGGAGCCAAAGTACAAGGATTGTGATAACTGAATTGATAATTCTCAAATCTAAGCCAAGCCCTTTGGTGTAAATTGCATTCAACCAGTTTGTGATATTATCCATATTAACCCACAAATCCGAATAAACCTACCAAGCACTTATCTGGGTATTGCTCGCCAGATTTTCTCCGGAACCGCTGGATTGTCATCGATTTCAGCACCACAAGCATCCAAGATCGCGTTGCCGACTGCCGGAGCGACTCCGTCCAAGGGAATCTCTGCAACCGCCTTTACGCCAAAAGGATGCGTTGGTTCAAAAGTTTCCACGAAGATCGTTTCCAATTCAGGCATCTCGTGGGCTTGGAAGATATGATAATCGCGAAAATCACGCTCTCGAATGTGACCTTGTTCATCGTACCGCATTTCTTCACATACCGCATAACCCAAGGCCTGGGTCATACCCCCTTCAATCTGTCCTGAGGCAGTGATCGGATTTACAATTATCCCCGAATCAACTGCCATAACTAGTTTATCAACCTCAACTTGTCCAGTCTCGATATCCACCGTAACCTCAGCATATTGGGCTGCGAAGGGTGGTGGAGCTACCGGAGACACATAAGAGGCAACTGCCATAATCTGTTCTTGATCTTCTTGGTGCAAAGCGTTATGTCCTATCTCAGAAAGGGTAATGAAACGGCCATCAGGAGCGATGGCTTTACGCTCAACAAGTTGAATATCTCCCGGAGTTAACTTTTCGCCGGAATTCTTCTCATTTAGTAAACGCGCCGCCCGGTCGCAGATACGTTCAGCTATCTGCTGGGCCGCCTTCACCACTGCGGCACCTGAGATATAAGTCGTACTTGAAGCATAAGCCCCTTTGTCAAACGGGGTGAAGTCTGTATCAGAAGAATAGACAATGATATCCTCCAAGGGAACACCGAGCACTTCAGCCGCCATCTGCGCCAATACGGTATCACTGCCTGTACCCAGATCAGTCGCTCCCACCAATAGATTAAAGGACCCATCATCGTTCATTTTGATGCTGGCGCCACCCATATCCAAGTACGGTATGGCCGTACCTTGCATGACCATCGCAACGCCTATGCCGCGTCGTTTGAAAGGTTTACCTGGTACCTGATGCCACTCCGGGTTACCATATTTTTGGTCCCAACCGATCGCCGCTTTCCCCTGCTGAACACACTCTTCCAGTCCACAAGTCTCAATTGTCTCTGGTCTTGGCTCGCGGCCCTCACTCCAGGCTGTACTAAAGGGATGAAGTTCCCCAGCCCTTAGAGCATTTTTTAATCGAAATTCCAACGAATCGAGCTTCAATTTACGGGCGATCTTTTCCATATGGCGTTCCAATGCCCAATATCCCTGGGGGACACCATAACCACGGTAAGCTCCGGCAGGCGAGTTGTTCGTATAGACGATATCAGCGTAAAAACGGATGTTGGGCTTCTCTCTATATTGTCCATCACCTACATAAAGCGCCATCGATTTATGACCTGTGTTGCCGGTGACGGTGAGCGCATGACACCCATATGCTCCTGTATCGGACAGAGCATACATGGCATTCGAAGTGATGGTGCCGTCTTTTTTAACACCGGTCTTCAAATGTATCCGCATTGGATGACGAGCGCGCGAAGCGACGAACTCCTCTTCACGGGTATACTCATAAATCACTGGTCGACCAGTAGCAATTGTTAAATGAGCTGCAACGTCCTCGATTAAAACCTCTTGTTTGCCTCCAAATCCTCCACCAATGCGCGGTTTAATAACTCGGATTCGCTTGATCGGTAAGCGTAGAACTGGTGACAATTGGCGCCGGATGTGAAAAGGAACCTGAGTGCTGCTGCGGATGACGAGGCGATCATCTTCGTCCCAGTATGTGACAACGACATGTGGTTCTATATGAGCCTGCTGGACTTTGGGTACCTCGTAATCATCTTCAAAGATAAAATCCGCCTCACTAAAACCCTTCTCCACATCACCGATGTTTATTCGTATGTTAGCAGCCAAATTGCGAGAGGGGTCCGAGTCTGCAAAATTTACATATTCGGGCTCATCGTGCAGAATTGGGGCGCCAGGATTCATAGCTACTTCTGAGTTAAGTAATACCGGCAGGAGTTCGTATTCCACATCGATCAGTTTGAGAGCTTTCTCGGCAATTGCCTCAGTTTCGGCAGCTACAAATGCCACCCTGTCCCCAACAAAGCGTACTTTGTTATCTAGGGAGAAAGTATCCAAAGGCCCTGGGATCGGGTCTGATTGCCCGGCAGTTGAGTAGACCACACGCGGGATATCCTGCCAGGTGAGCACGGCAGCCACACCCGGTAATTCAAGCGCCCGGCTGGTATCAATGCGTTTGATGCATGCATGGGCGTGAGGACTAAACAGGACCTTCGCAACCAACATATCCCGCCTTTCGAAATCAGCGGTAAAAGCAGGTTTTCCCTGTACGAGTTTAACAGCATCCACTTTGGGTTCCGGTTTGCCCACGCTCTTCCAGGAACTTGTCCCTGGAGCGACGATCATTTTTGGAAGTATATCTACTTTGGTTTGGCGATCTTGGACGAGCGGTGAGTAGGGCTCAGGTGAAACGAAAGGCGCTTCATCGATTCCCTCCTGATCTCCTATACTAAATACTTCATCACCCAAGGGAGCCGGAATTCCCCCAGTTCCCATGGGTTCAACCATTTCACCCCGCAAAACCGCTGCTGCTCTTAACACTGCCTGAACGGGTTTCAGATAACCGGTACAACGACATAACACACCAGCTAAAGCTTCGCGGACTTCTGCCTCGGTTGGGTTGGGTTCGCGTTCAAGCAATTCTTTTGCCGCCAGGATTTGGGCCGGCGTGCAGTAGCCGCACTGGATGGCTCCAGTTTCAACAAAAGCCTGCTGAAGTGGATGAAGCCCTCCTGTAGTTTTCCAACCCTGTTCTGGATGCTGTCCAACGGCCTCAAGTGTCTGAATTTGGTGACCTTCAGCTTGGGCAGCCAGCATGACACAGGAATTAACGGGCTTGCCATCCAATAGAATTGTACAGGCACCACAATCACCGGTTTCGCAACCATGCTTAACACTGAAATATCCCTGACTTCTCAATACCTTAAGAAGATTATCTCCTGGGGCTACATCAATATCCAGAGATGTATCGTTAACTCGTAGATTAATTTTCATCGGATACCTTAAATCCTTCAACAGAAATTTTTTCTCTCAATCTTTGCCTGAGTTTATCGATCACTACTTTCTCACCAGTGGTTTCATCCAAAAAATACCATAGATTCCATCCATTACATGGAGCATGATTTATCGCTTTGCCTACCTGGTGGATTGACCCGATAAATTCTTCATGGCGGATATGTCCATTTGCGAGAATTGTGGCGGTTTTATCTCCCTGTTGACCAAAATAAAGTATTTGTCCGGGTCGCAAGAGCCTGTGCTCAAGTAGAGAGCCAAATGGCACGCGAGATAATTCGCGTTTATTCTCAAAGACGAACACTTCCTCCGTGAATATCTCAGCATTAACGGCATTTATCCGTTCCTGTGCGATTTTGATATATGTCTCAT
This sequence comes from Chloroflexota bacterium, assembly GCA_030636125.1. The sequence continues at coordinate 11,145 of DAOVXM010000014.1, forward strand.
CACGCTCAATTCCGATCCATTTCCTGTGAAGCTTCTTAGCAACTGCGCCCGTTGTCCCTGTTCCGAAGAAAGGATCAAGAATGACATCATCCGGATTTGTACTTGAAAGGATAACACGGTAAAGCAAAGCCTCGGGTTTTTGAGTGGTGTGAGCTTTTTCACCATTGACCCGGAGCCGTTCCTTGCCGGTGCAGGTTGGTATATGCCAATCGCTGCGCATTTGCAGGTCTCCGTTGAGGGCTTTCATGGCATGGTGATTGAAAGTGTAACGCGCACCACGTTGCTTTTGAGCCCATATCAATGTTTCTTGGGCGTTCGTGAAGCGAACCCCACGGAAGTTCGGCATTGGGTTGGTTTTTACCCAGACCACATCGTTGAGAAACCAATAGCCTAAATCTTGCATGATCGCTCCAACCCTGAAAATATTATGATAAGAGCCGATCACCCAGATCGTGCCGGTTTCTTTTAGAACCCACCGGCAGGCAGACAACCAGGCGAGAGTAAACTCGTCGTACATTTCAAAACTCTCGAATTGATCCCAATCATCATCCACCGCATCCACACGTGTCATATTAGGCCGCCACAATTCTCCTCGCAGCTGTAGATTATAGGGGGGGTCGGCAAAGATCAGGTCAATTGAGTTCTCGGGTAACGTCCTCAAAACATCAATACAGTCACCCTGAATGATCCGATTCAGCGGAAATTCTGTCACAATTACACCATTTCGACTAATCTCTAAAGAACCTTGAGTACATTCAGCCAGTTATCGCGCTTTGTATTCGCTTCATTTATGGCTTCCTGTGAACCCATTACCACTACATTCCCTTTATCCGAAAGCTGGTCAAGTACTTCACCGAATGCATGGAAGTCGTTTAAAGTAGTTGCCAGGATCTGGTCCCGGATTTTCTGGCGGTTCTCGTCAGTTTCACCTATCAAATAGCGCAGCATGGAACTATAACCTTTTGCATCCGGGAGTTGGTATGTGTCCATATCGCCTATTGCGCCGATGATGCTCTTTGTGAGCTCTTCCTGGCTCAAGTCCAATTCACGCAAAAATTGCCCCGTCTTATCATAGATACCCAGTGTATCCAGTAAGTTAGGGTCGCGATATGAAAGAAAAGTAAAAACGCCTGAGTGGCGATTAAATGAGCATAAACCACCATAGGCACCACCTTGAACGCGCACCCTATCCCAAAGCCAGGATGTACGCAAGTACTTGGTGATAGGATAATTCGATCCATGGATCTTGTACCCCAATGCGTAAAGATTAGCACCTTTTCCTACAAAGTTAACCTGAGAAGGAATGGTAAGCCCCTCAAAGCTGGCACCAGGATTTGGAGACCAGGTTTTTGTTCTGACAGTTGAAGATGGCAAAGCCATTAGGAACTCCCCCAATTTAGGTTTTAACTGTACCCAATTTGCCGCGTCAACGGTGACATTACAGAGTATGGCATTACGGTTGACTAAAACGCTGCGAATACTTTCCAATTGTGCTAATACGGCTGGCCAATTATTTTCGACCAATTCTTCTAGTTGACGGAGGAAGAATAAATAACTAATTCCACCCACCTGTTCATCAATCCATCCGGCCTCATCAAACAACGCTCGCAACCGTGTGTTGACCACACCATGTCCACCGGGAGCAAGCCTGGCCTCCTGGTTAGCTTTCTCTTCCAACACCATCTGCAGGAATCGTTCCCGATTATCCAATTTCACCCCCAGGAGTATATCGGAGAGAACAGCTAAAAGTTCTTTGCTTTGGCTAATAGTTGCTTTTCCCCTTAAGAACATCCAGACGACACCTTCATCCTCTCCACGAACAGTCGATGTAAAGGTGTTGGCGTGAATACCCCCAGTTGTACGACCAATGCGTTGCGATAATTTGACAAAATCTTCGGTTATCGTGCCAATTTGAGTTAATGCGCGCCCAAATAGAGGGATATACGGCAATAAATCCTGGGGCAAAATATGTAAATTAAAACCCACGTCCAGATAGAAAATGTCATTAGTGAACAGATCATGCGTGATAACTCTTGAACCATATTGTTCATCAATTTCTATCGGGATTCGTTTGACCTCTTTATCTACATCCTCCAATGTGAGCCGAGGGATTGTAGCTAGTGCTTCTGGGGAATCAGGTGTTTCCTGGATTTGCTTAAGATACTGTGTGTTATCAACAAATGCTCGCAATTCAGCCTCATCCATTGCAGACCGCACCTCAATAAGTCGCTCTTCCTCGGCCGCGGCTTCACGTTGGCGCAGTTCTGGATCGGGTTTTAAAACAACAGTCATTTTATGTGAATTATCCTGCAAGTATTCACTAATCAAATTCTCGAAATATGGTTCATCATTCACGATATGATTCTTAATTTTAAAGAGTGGCTCTTCAAAAGCTAATGGAGCAAAGGGATCACCATCGTATAACCAGGTCGTTAGAGACCGCAGCATGAGTAATAAACCGCGTGGGAACGAGCCAGTATTATTCTCCCGTAAACGAAATTCAGTCGTATTCATGGCTGCGGCAGTCATAGCGGGGTCAATACCTTCATTCACTAAAGTCTCTAAAGTGTCTTGGATCAATGCTTCAACCTTATCAACGTCTTCGAGTGCGATGCCTTTGAGACCGGTGGAGAAATACATCTGGCGAAGTTCGTCCTCTAGACCAACACCTGTAATATCCTCACCATAACCAGAATCAATCAGGGCTTTACGCAGTGGTGAAGCAGGCGTACCAACCAAAATATGCGACAAGATGTGTAAGCCGAGAACTTTTTCCGAGTCACTCGTATCGGTAAGCAACCAATTAATAGTGACCATGGACTTTTGGTTATCAGCCTCCCCAGCATCATAAGGGAAGGTAAATCTACGTGGTCGATCAATATGA
>DAOVXM010000135.1 GCA_030636125.1 Chloroflexota bacterium
CAAGGACATCATGGTCGCTATCCGTGAGAGTCTGATCATCTTGCGCGACGAAAACATCCCCGCAAAGGGCGCACTGATCAACTGGTATGACGCACAAAAATCAATCATGGAAGATCGCTACAACTCATATCTGTACAGTCAATCGGCGGAATCGGCTTTAAAAGTACCAGAAATCAAGCCGGTCTACTCTGATAAATCACCGATGCTTTATGGTTTTGAGATCATGAACGCCTGCTTCGACGCCGCCCTGGCACGCGAACCGCGCCTGGTGGCCTTTGGGGAGGACGTCGGTCGTCTGGGAGATGTCAACCAGGCTTTTCGCGGCCTGCAGGAAAAGTATGGCTGGCAACGTGTGGCTGACACCGGAATTCGCGAAGCTACAATTTTGGGCCAGGCCATTGGCATGGCCATGCGAGGATTGAGACCGATCGCTGAAATTCAATATCTTGATTACTTGTTGTACGCCCTACAAATTATGTCCGATGACCTGGCGACGCTTCATTGGCGTACCAAAGGTGGGCAAAAAGCGCCTGTCATTGTACGTACACGCGGTCACCGGCTGGAAGGCATCTGGCATTCTGGCTCGCTAATGGCTGGGATTATAAACCTTGTGAGAGGTATGCATGTGCTGGTACCCCGTAATATGACCCAGGCAGCTGGCTTCTATAACACCATGCTACGGTCGGATGAACCTGCCTTGATCGTTGAAGTGCTGAACGGTTATCGCATCAGGGAGCGTTTGCCAGATAACATCGCTGAGTTTACCGTACCGCTGGGTATACCAGAAGTATTACGCCTGGGAAGAGACATTACCATCATCACTTATGGAGCCACCTGCCGCATCGTTATGGAGGCTGCTGGACAGCTCAGCAAAGTGGGCATCGAAGCCGAGCTGGTTGACGTACAATCGCTCCTGCCCTTCGATATCCATGGAAGAATCCTTGAGTCACTTAAGAAGACCAGCAGAGTGCTCTTTGTAGATGAAGATGTGCCTGGAGGAACTACGGCTTACATGTTGCAGGAAGTCATCGAGAAACAAGGCGGCTATTATTGGCTCGATTCCGAGCCGCGCACGCTGCCTGGTAAACCCCACCGTCCCGCTTATGGATCGGATGGTGACTACTGGTCTAAACCCAATGCTGAGCAAATCTTCGATACAGTCTACGAAATGATGAACGAGGCCGATCCAAGCAGTTATCCAATGTTTTACCAGTAATCGACGATCCATTGCCAATGATCACACAATACTAACCACCATTTACTGAATACAGGAGTACCAATGGCTATACAAGTTTATATGCCTCAACTGGGCGAATCTGTGGATGAAGGGATCGTGACCAAGTGGCTTATCGCAGTTGGTGATTTTATTGAGGAATACGAGCCCTTGCTGGAGGTCAACACAGATAAGGTTGATACCGAGATACCCAGCCCGGCTTCCGGAGTCCTCCTGGAAATCCTCGTGCTGGAGGGAACCACCGTTCAAGCCGGTAGCGTGCTGGCCTGGATTGGGGAAGAGGATGAGGCCGTTCCTGAAGGAGAACCAGTTCCTGAGGTAAGCCCAGTCAGCGAGCCAACAACTGATACCCATCCCTCCACGATTTCCGCAGCTATAACCCCACAGGTGAGCGTACCTGCGCCTGGTCGAGATCAAGATTTAGGCTTTATCTCTCCTGTTGTCGCCAGGATAGCCGGTGAGCACAGCGTAGATCTTAATCAAGTCAATGGAACTGGCAATGGAGGCCGTATAACCAAAAAAGATGTGCTGGCGTACGTTGAAGCAAAACAAATCGAACAGCCGGGCGCAACTCCCTCTCCCGCCGCGTCGACTGCTCCAATTACCCAGGGTGAGGTGGTTCCCTTGACCCCAGTCCGCCGCGCCATCGCCGACCATATGGTTTTCAGTAAGCACACATCACCTCATGTCACCACCGTCATGGAAGCGGATTTAAGCCGCGTTGTAGCCCATCGCGAGGCCAATAAAGCTGCTTTCGCTCGAGATAATGCCAAGCTGACTTACACCGCCTATTTTATTGCCGCGATTGTCACTGCTCTCAAGGCATACCCGCTCGTCAACTCATCCTGGAGCGACGATGGCATCGTAATTCATAATGAGATCAATATTGGCATGGCAACATCTCTAAGAGAGGAAGGCCTGATCGTACCAGTCATCAAAAAGGCAGACGATCTATCTATGTTAGGTCTGGCGCGTACCATCAATGACCTGGCAAACAGGGCTCGAGCCAAACAGCTTCAGCCTGAGGAGGTTAGGGGGGGCACTTTTACGATCACAAATCATGGTATCAGCGGTTCGCTTTTCGCCTCTCCTATCATAAACCAACCACAATGCGGTATCCTGGGAGTAGGAGCTATTCAAAAGCGTGTGGTTGTCATCAATGATGCCATCGCTATCCGGCCAATGGCTTACATATCCCTGACCTTTGATCACCGCATACTGGATGGCGCGATTGCGGATTACTTTCTGGGGAAGGTGGTAGAATCGTTGACAGTCTGGTAGGAAAGAACCAGGAATAAAATACTGGCGCATTAATCGACCAGAGTCCGATTTCCTTATTTCATATTGAAAATGCTTTGGCAAACGCCTTCTCAGACAAAAACCCTGCTCTTTCCATCCCAAGCCTATTCGTTGCTTCCAATTTCCTAGATAGAGGAGTAAATATGAGTGAATACGATATCATCGTTATAGGGGCTGGTCCGGGAGGTTATGTATGCGCGATTCGTGCCGCCCAACTTGGGTTAAAAACTGCAATCGTAGAGAAACAGTGGCTGGGAGGGGTGTGCTTAAATGTGGGCTGTATTCCCTCCAAATCGCTGCTTAAGAATGCCGAGGTCGCCCATACTTTACGCAAGCGCGGCAAAGAATTTGGCTTTTCTTTTGACAATCTGAAACTAGACTACGGCGTGGCGGTAAAACGAAGCCGCCAAGTATCGAACCGTCTGACCAAGGGCGTAGGTTTTTTGATGAAAAAGAATAAAATTGACGTCCATATGGGCCAGGCAAAACTCACCGCCCCGGATTCAGTTAGCGTAACTGACGAGGAGGGTAAAACCACACAGATCGAAGCTAAAAATATCGTCATCGCGACTGGAGCGAGGGCAACTGTGCCTCCCGGATGGGAAATAGATGGCAATCAGGTGGTGACTTACTTAGAAGCGATCCTGCAAGACAAACTCCCCAAATCGGTCATCGTAATTGGCTCCGGCGCGGTCGGAGTTGAATTTGCTACAGTATGGAGCTCCTACGGGGTGAATGTAACAATCGTGGAAATGCTGCCACGCCTGGTACCCCTTGAAGATGAAGAGGTGAGTGCGGAGTTGGCAAAAGCCATGAAAAAAAGGGGGATAAAAGCCCTGACCAGCCACAGGGTGGAATCGATTGAGGCTAAAAAAGATACTGTCGAGGTAAAAGTATCTAGCGAAAAAGGTGAAGATACCCTGGAAGCCGAACAAGCCCTGGTTGCAATTGGATTCTCACCCAACAGTCGGGATTTGGGATTAGAAGATTTAGGTGTGGAGATCTCGGAAAACGGCTCCATTAAGATTGATGAGCGTATGGGGACAAATATATCCGGTGTCTGGGCTATCGGTGATGTGACAGGAAAATTGATGTTAGCCCACGTAGGCTCTGCACAAGGCATTGTGTGTGCTGAGAATATCGCCGAGGTTGAAACGATCACCTTAGACTATGAGATGATGCCGCGGGCTACATACTGCCAACCACAAATTGCGTCTTTCGGGCTTACCGAAGCACAAGCCCGGGAACGCGGTTATGATGTCAATATCGGGAGATTCCCATTCCAGGCTAATGGCAAAGCCCTCGGTTTAGGCGAATCCGTTGGCTGGGTAAAGATCATTACCGACAGCAAGTACGGAGAAATTTTAGGAGCACATCTGATTGGGCCAGAAGTGACCGAACTGCTGCCCGAGTTGACCATATCCCAAATGATGGAGCTCACGCCAGCAGAGATCGCACGTAATGTGCACGCTCATCCAACCTTAAGCGAAGTTTTGATGGAAGCCGCCCACATGGCTGAAGGACACGCCATCCACATATAAGCTTAAATTAGGTGACACCTAAAGGTGTTAGGCTGTTCGGAATTTTCCTCACCAGAGCATAAGACCTAACCTAAATAAGTGCGGCGAGTCTAAACAAAGGTACTCGCCGCACAATTTTTTTATGCCTAAACATCCTGGTTTTGCAATTTAATATGAGAAGTCGTTCATAAACGGGGATATTTTTTGCTTTATTTGGACCCTTGTGATATAATGATAAGGATGTGCACCAGCCCAAGAAAGAGAACCCAAAAGTGTTATGACTAGGATTATTAACGATAGTTTTTTGACAGAAATTGAGAAGAATGAAGTCCGTCTCACCCAAATTGCACAGCTGGTTGAGCTGGGTCGAAAGAAGGGCTTCATTACACTGGATGATATCATTCAACAATTTCCCGAGGCAGAGCAGGATATCGATCAGCTCGAAGAAGCCTTCGCGGCACTGCTTAGCGCTGACATCCCCTATGTAGAAGATACCCAAGAACCCGAACCTTTGGATGAAGAGCTAGCCTCAGATGAAAAAGAAAGTGCGAGCGAGATAACACCAGAAGACGATCACTTAGCAAATATTGATGCGAACGACACAATCGGGCTATATCTGAAGGATGCAGCTCGCGTACCATTGCTCAAGGCGGTAGAGGAGATAGAACTAGCTCAACGAATCGAACGCGGCCGACTTGCACGCGAGGAATTAGCGCGCGGTAACGTCAGCATGCGGCGGCGAAAAGATCTACGCGCCTTCATCGAAGATGGATGGTCAGCACGGGAACATCTGATCGTAGCCAACTCGCGCCTGGTAATCAGCGTAGCCAAGAAGTATATGGGGCGCGGAGTACCTTTCCTGGATTTGATCCAGGAGGGAAATATCGGATTAATGCGCGCTACTAAAAAGTTCGATTATCGCCGTGGTTATAAATTCAGCACATACGCAACCTGGTGGATCCGCCAGGCTGTGACCCGGGCCATTGCCGACCAGGGTCGCACAATCCGCGTCCCGGTACACATGGGAGACCAAATCAGTAAAATGCTGCGCACCCAGCATCATCTTAAACAGAAATTAAGCCGCGATCCAACCGTGGATGAACTGGCTGACTCTCTGGAAATCCCCACCAAAAAAGTGGAGCAAATGATGCAGGTCGCACGCCACCCGTTTTCTTTACAAACACCGATTGGTGAGTAAGAGGACGATATATTGGGTGAATTTATTAAGGACCAAGATACTCCTCAACCGGATGAAACCGCAACGAATAACATTCTGCGCGAACGGTTGAAAGAGGCGCTTAATGAGTTACCCCCAAGAGAAGCGCGCATCCTGCAATTACGATATGGCCTGCTTGATGGACAAATTCACACTTTGAAAGAAGTAGGCAATAAAATGGGTGTCACGCGTGAACGTGTGCGCCAGATCGAGGCTCAAGCTCTCCGCCGTCTTCGCAACCCTCAAATCCAGCGAGAGCTGCGCACATATATAGACTAGAAGGTCATTCACCTGTCTATTGTTTAGCCCCTCAACAAATGTTGGGGGGCTAATTTTTATGACCGAAACTCATCGCTCAATCAGCTCTCGGTAAAACATTTCTACTCTCTCCATCACCTGCCCGTATTCCGCTTTTTCAGCGATCAAGCGAGTGTTGTGCTGTCTTGCGTTCGCGCGCAGGTGATCTTGATCAAGCGCGGTCAATATCGCCTGGGCTAGGGCTTTGGGATCACTTGGATCAACCAGGAAACCATTGACGCCATCCATGATCCACTCTCTCAGCGACTCGATATCCCCCACAATAGGGAAACATCCACAAGCCAGAGCCTCGAGCAATGTGTTAGGTGTGCCGTCGTGGGTAGTGATCGACGCCGTCACTTGGGCCTGGCGAAACAACTCCGCCATCTCTGGGCGCGTTTGCTTGGGGAGAAGATCAACGTAGCCAGCAATATCCAATTCCTTCACCCAACGTTCAGCCCGAGACTCTCCCTGCATGGTGGCACACACAAATTTTACTGGTGAATGCTGCTGTAATATGATAGGGATTGCCTGGAAAAAGGTGTCATTTCGCACGTAAGCGCGAAATCCTCGGGGATTAATCACGGTTGGCCCCCCCTTCGTTGCCCTAATCTCCTCAATTTGAGCGACAGGAGGGTGGAAGATATCCATTTGCACCCCTCCCCCACCTGGCAGGACGATGGCAGGTTTTCCCATTTCGAATCCCCAAGAGCGCGCCAATTTTAAGTCCCGCTGGCAATCAGCGTGCAGGGCATTTGCACGCAACAAGCTCAAGCGAGTATAGCGTGTCATCAGGGGTGTTGAAGGTGCATGCAGCGTAAAGTCATTGCCCCACACCGAAATTAGTAGAGGCTGCTGAGGTTCTGCTAACGCCGAAAGCATCCCTTCGAAGGGAATACGCATTGCGTGGATCATATCCGGCTGAATGCGGGCCAAGACCTCCCGCAAGCGTCTGGCAGCATCAGCAAGGGTCAGCGGCCCCATCCATTGGCGGGTCAACGTACGCAAACCAATCGGTATAACTCGGCGTAAACCTCTCCGTCCACTCACTGTATCCCCTGTCACACCCGTCCCTGCTAGGTTACCAAAAGCAACGGGAATCACATTAACTGAAGCTAATGACAGTTCGAGCGAGCATGGGAAGGTGGAAACCAGGTGCACTTCGTGTCCTGTTTCCACAAAATAACGGATCCAATTCAAAGCGATCGGGGAACGCCCATCGGCGACAAAAACTAAGCGCATGTCCCCCCGAGGGTACAACATCTTCTTCTAAAAAGCAATAGCAAATATCAAGCTTATACTCGAACCAGTTCAAGTGCCTGCCCGCAGCCCACTTATTGGTCATTAGGTTCTCTGAGTTTTGATTCAAGTTGGATATTAGAGAGCGAATCTAA
>DAOVXM010000395.1 GCA_030636125.1 Chloroflexota bacterium
AGAGTCTTGTTGTCCATCTTCTCATCCTGAATATCTTAGCCTGCGTCGAAGGAATGCTGGTAAGTCTAGGTTTGTGGAAGTGGGTGTGGTCAGGTCTTGATTTGCTGGTCTGATCCATGTAGGCGGTGTCTCTAGTTGCGGTTTTGTAACAAGCGGGGTATCAGTGGGTTTCTCCAAAATGGGTTCAGGCTTTTCCGCTGACACGACACCTGACATGGCTTCTTCCAAGGTCGGCGCGCCTATGCCAGTCACGACGAGGGTCACTTGTACCCGACCTTGCATCCGTTCATCATTGATAACACCCATGACGATCTCTGCCTGGGACGAAGTCTGTTCTTGTAGATAGGTAAGCGCTTCTTGAACTTCAAAGAGGGTTAAGTCGTCTCCACCGGTAAAATTGGCAATAATTCCTGCCGCACTTTCCAGGGAGACCGTCTCCAACAAAGGATGATGGAGCGCCTTATCCAAGGCATTTTTTGTCTTATCCTCACCTTGTCCCTGGCCCATAGACATCATGGCGCCGCCACCCATGCGGATTAAACGGCGAATATGGGCAAAGTCTACGTTGATATAGCCAGGTTCGGTGATCAGTTCCGAGATACCCTGGACGGCCTGCCGTAATACATCATCGGCAAGGCGAAATGCGAGCTCTAACGGTAGATCACGTGCGGCGACGTAAAGTAACCTGTCATTGGGAATGGCGATGAGGGTGTTGGTTCTATGGCGAAGATTATTAAGACCCTCGTTTGCGTTATTTTGCCGTCGACCCATCTCAAAGGAAAATGGTGTGGTCACCACTGCGATTGCCACGGCTCCTGTTGAGCGTGCAATTTCTGCAGCCACAGGGATTGCGCCAGTCCCGGTACCACCGCCCATACCGGCTGTTAGGAATACCATTTCAGCCCCTGAAAGGGCTGCTGCAAGTTCACCTGCGCTTTCTTTTGCAGCTGCTTGTCCCACACTAGGGTCTCCCCCGGCTCCTAGCCCGCGGGTCACCTGGGGCCCCAGTTGAATTTTTACGGGAGCTGGATTGCTTTCTAGCGCCTGGTGATCTGTATTGGCGGCAATGAAGTCGATGCCTCGTAAGCCAAGTTCCATCATACGACTGATTGCATTACAGCCTCCACCACCTAATCCGATAACTTTTAACACAGGTTTATGGATATCTTCGGAAGTGGGTTGGTAGTGGGTTGTGAGCATTGTTTTGGTCATATTTATGCCTCTTTGATTGGAGGTTATAGGGTTGCAAGCTGTGTTGCAATACTTGTGCCATCACCAGTAATCTGTTCCACAGTACATCCTGCTTCCTGTAATTCATCAATGGAACCTTCTGGATATGATTGTTCTCCACCCAAGACTGTCACACGCGAGGCCTTGGTTGCCTCACTGAGAGAGAAACCAATTGTGGGATGATATTTAGTCACAAACGGACGAATCACCTCAAGATGCCATTCGGCAACACCCCACTCGTAAAGTGGTAGTAGCAGGTAATGATCTATAGAAGGTTCGGGCGAAGAAGGGGGGTATTCTTCGATATTTAGTGGTTGGGTTGAAGGGCTTGACCAGGTTTGCGAATTGCGTTCTAAAACCCATTCTCGAAGTGCGTCTACGACTGGAAGGGTACTCCCATCGGATAGGAACCAGGCCTGGGTAGCGTATTGGCTATGAGGATCTGCAACCAATAACCAAAAATTGCAGGCCATCACATGTGGAGAGATCGGTTCTAGTGAAAAAGGCACTTCAGGGTTGTCCCTGTCGTTTAACAATCTTTGGGCTATGACCAGATTTCTCTTAGCGTGATTGATCGTTTCTACCTGGATGGATGTATGCTCGTTATTTATAGCGAGGCGGCTGCCGGCTCCGACCAACAGAATTGGGAGCGGATTGGCTAAAACCGCTTGGGAAATTGCTAAATACCAATCGAAGATATAAAAACCACGCTGGTCTTGTTGACCCGCCGGTGTGGCGTATGGACGAGCGCTTGGCCAGCGTTCAGGGCCTCCTGCTCCCCAGTCCAGTGGTTTCGAGTCTGCCCAGGCATAAGCGCTGAGGATAAGAGATTCAAGCAATTGGGTTTGACCTCGCCGTTGGATGCTCTGAAGTGCCGCGCGCAGAAAGGCAGTGTCCCAATAGTCTCCGCCCGGTTCGAGTGGCGGGAAGACCGGTTTTAAACCAGCTTCAAGGATTAGGTTTGCGAGTGGCAGGTAAATATCAAGGAAGCGCTCAACAAGGTCAGATTGAGCCCAGGTTGTAGATGACCAGCCGGAGCGTATGTTTGGTCGATCGAATAAGATGATGTATTGGACGCCCCATTTGGCATATGTTCTGAAAAGCAATTTTAATGTCTCAACATTTTCCGGTTGTTCTAGCGGTAATTGAAAGTGAAGGATTGGTTGGATATCTTCCTTCAACAGTCCACATATGAATGGTTCAGGGATGGCATGATCGTTGGGCGCAATCAATGTCAACCATGACGCGTTTAACGCTTTAAGTTCTGGCAACCATGTACGCAGATCACTTTGCTGGTAATGTAAAGTGTCTGGATAGTAGTGAAATCCCAAGCGGTTATTGGCATATGGGGCAAGGTTAGTGGTCATTGTTAATCTCCATAGGGGGGGTGCATAAAATGTTGCAAGAACTATACCAAGCAGTTAAATGTGTTATAATTTCCGGGTAAATATAGGTGGATTGCTAAGTAGGGGAGGTTATCGGTGCCTATTATGGGGCAAAATTGATTACCATATCTTTTTTATATACTGGCCAGTACATCCCATGAAGTTGCTGCTTAATAAAATCTTCATACTGGTTGTTTCAATCCTCCTGCTCGCTTTCTTAGCAGCATGTGGTATTGGCAAGAATGATAACCTTGCGTCAATGGAGGGTACTTATCCGGTAGATCCACTCTTCCGGAAGTTTTATGGACAAGTAGGGGGTCGAGAAACTTTAGGACCAGCTATCACTCCGATTTTTGAACACGAAAGCATCTTTTATCAATATACAATTGGGGCACTCATGATGTACGACCCCCAATATTCATCGGATCAGCGCTTTCGCCTGGCTCCGTTGGGTCTGGATATGGGGGTTTATGAAGTGCCTATCCCAATACCAGATCAGGTGAATGGCCGCTATGTGGATGGACATGTTATTGATGAGAAGTTTGTGCCGCTCTACGAAAGAATGGGTGGAAGGAGTGTGGTGGGGAAACCGTTGACCGAGGTTTATAAAAACGCGGACAAGAACCGGTACGAGCAGTATTTCGAGAATATTGGATTTTATTGGATTGAAGGCGATGCCTCGGACGCGGTTTATTTATTAGCTTATGGGGCTTGGAAATGTGAAAAATATTGCCGCGCCTCGGCGCCTGAAAACAGCAGCATACAATTACCGTCACGATTTGCTGAACCTTTTGTTAAAACAGTAGCTAGGTTGGGATTGGATTTTACAGGTTTGGCATTGACACCTCCCTATCTGGCTCCTGAAGGTCAGCTTGAGCAAACCTATGAAAATGTTGTGCTGGTCATTCACCCAAGCCAACCTGAGATAGTTCGCTTACTACCTGTCCCAGAGAGGGTTGGGATGGAGCGTGATGTTTTAATACCAGCACTCCGTGAATCGGATCTATACTTTTATCCATACGAAGAGGAGTTAGGCTATAACATCCCTGCTTCCTTTATGGAGTACATCCAAGCTCATGCAGGCATTGATTTTGTCGGTATACCACTCACGCAAATGATCCATTTGGATGATGGCACTTTTCAGCAATGTTTTG
>DAOVXM010000306.1 GCA_030636125.1 Chloroflexota bacterium
CAGATACGTATGAGTCGCTTCCCCCATTCTTCTTCGATTTTATTCCGCATGAAATCGACTGTGCGTTTGGGGAGGCGACCGAGCGAATTTCCGTCCAGGTAAATCAGGTTGGGGTCATCGATCACGAACTCGTCACGAAAAGCTGCTAACTCATCTTGAGCATCTAGTTCGCGTGCAAGGCTAATGTCATCATGCTTAAATTTCATCGAAGTCGCTCCCTCAGATAACCAGCTTAATAGTTCAACCAATCTAAACCAGCACCTTGCGCAATATTAGGATCAATCTTTAGCGTATCGGTACCAAGATAGTTGAGGAACCGAATAATACAATCGCTCAATTCGGATTTCATCCTTTTCGACGGGTTGACCCCAGCCTCCCACCACCACTTCTTAATAACCAAAGCTCCGCTTTTCTTATCACGTCCTGGTTCAAAGCGGGCTACAAACCGGTCGCCATACAGAACCGGAAGCACATAATAACCGTAGCGTCGTTCTGCAACTGGCTTGTAGACCTCCCAACGGTAGTAAAAGTCAAACAGGGTCTCAACAAAAGGCCGGACCCAAAGCAGGTTATCTAAAGGGGCTAGTATAACAGCACGAGGTGTCGGGATGTCCGAAGCCAGGGCCTTGTCGAGGGTGTGCCTGTCCTCCTGCCTAAGATAAAATGGCGTTTCAATACCCTCCACCCGTACCTGGATGATTTTGCCACGCTCGAGCAGACGTGCCAGGGCAGCGCTCCTCTCCTTACTCTTGATGCCGCGCATACCGAGCCAGGCATCACCGGATTTGTTCCATATTAACCCAATACTGCCAATACGCCTGAGAACATACCAATCGTGATACTGCTGCTCTGTCTCATTTGGATCGGGAGCCGACAGCAGCTCTTCCGGAATGTGGCGGCTGGCAAAGTCGTACACTTTGCGGGTGTGTACCTTGTGATGAATGATCAGCTCACCCCAGGCGTACATGCTTTCTAACGCAGCCCGAGCTAACCTTGTCGGAGCCCACGACCAATCCACCACCTGATCGAAGTCCAGGTCAATTGAAGACAAAGGTCCCTGCTGCTCTATCGCCTCTCGGATCTGGGGTAAGATCGCAATGGCGGGTTGGGAGCTGTCAGCGAGCCTGCGCCTGGCAGATTCACGGTAGCGGTGGAAATTCGGCCAGTCCTCCACGCGATAGATGGACATGTTCTTGTCCCACCCATCTAATAGCTTGCGCTCCTTGTAAAGCAACTCCTGCAGCAGCACAGGTTGAAAGTTCGAAACACGGGCTTGCAGCACCAATTCGGGGTTGTTGCCGACGATGTTCAGAGGATCGAACTGAATACAGCCAACGCGCCGGAAAAAATCTAGCACCTCGACTTTACTCTTTAGCTCATAAGGTGGCCACAGACCTTGATGTATGAGGATAAAGCGGCGGGCTTGTTTATTGGTGAGATTGATTGTTTCCATTTAGGTATCGACTAATCGTTCCATTATAAAATCGTTTTGAACGTTGCTCCCCAGTACAAAAACTTGGGCTCCAACTTCAGCGAACCCCCATTTCTTGTAAAACTTTATCGCCCGTTCATTCTTCTCCCAGACGCCGAGCCAGATGGTTTTATATCCGGCAAGATTTGCCTGCTCGATACAGGATTTCATCAAGGCTGATCCATATCCTTTACCGATAATTTTTTGGTCAACATAAATACGGACGAGTTCTACTGGTTTTGGCCCTTTTACAGATTTCGGTATCTTTCCTCCTATGAGCTTAGCATAGCCAATAGGTTCTTCACCTTCATAGGCGAGCAAGAAAATCGAGCTTGGATCGACCAATTCAGACTTGATTTGATCAAGAGAAAAATTCAGTGCGAGGTAACTTTTTATATCTTCAGGATCATTGTCTTGTGCGAAAGCCTCCCTGAACATGCGCACCCCGAGTTTCGCGATTAGCGGGGCATCATCTTCAATCGCGCGACGTATTCTCAGACCAGTGGTTGACATCAATGTATTCCCGGTGAGTTGAATAATTTGTGGAAAATCTCATAGCCACGCTCTTGTAGATTTCTAATGGCCTTTTCACCAAAAGCGAGGACCTCATCATTTCGCCACATACCACCCACTGGTTCAAGCACTCGCTCGCTGATAGCTTGCACAATCTCGACCTGCCGTTCTAAGTCGTGCGTGAGGTAAAACTCGTTTATCCCCTCAAATATCTCTGGCTCGTTATCTTTTAAATATTCTATGGCGTGCTTCTCGCCTTTGAAGATGATGTTCCTGAGGCGAAAATAGGTTTCAATGAGCCAGTAGATATTCGTGCTTAGCAAGAATCGACAAAAGAGAGGCATGGTGTCCAGCCGCCCTTTGACCTTGTCAAAAACATGTCTATGTCCGTGCCTGGTGAAGGCGATGGTGTGCTCAGAGAGTTCTTTAGACGGAGCTAAATATCTCCGGTGGCGCAACTCTTCGAGCGCGCGTGTCACCTGGCCTGTTGGGTCGTATTTTACTCTCCCGTCAAGCAATGCTACTAAAGGGAAGCTGTTTGTACTATCCAGATGGCGAATCTCCTCAAGCGTCATCAGGTTAAGGTCCACAGGGATATCGCCAACGAAGAAATGTAGGCTCTCAACGGCGGGGTCTTTTTGTTCTAGTATCACAAACAAGTCGCAATCTCCCGTTGCATAATTATCAATTTGATGCTGGCTGCCATACTCGACCAGGCCAAGCAGGTCTGGATGAGTTTTCAGCGCAGCCGTCATTTCATGTATGGTTTGTATCATCGTAAATCCCTGTACAATGCTTGATCGTCGCGAGCAGTTATGTGATTGGCGGGATATATTTTGAAATAAAACTGATCACAAAACCGCCAATCACGGCAACCCGCAGGTTGCAGCAATCGGCGGATGAAGGCTTCGGATCATTTTAAATTACTTTCCGCCGATTGCATAAGTCGGGGATAAGTCTAACCCGATCCGTATCACCTCGCGCACTAAGATATCGAAATCCCCCCTGCGACTGCGGTGATTGGTGTGCCCTACACGCAGAACGTACTTGCCTCTGATCGTTGTCCCGGATGGCACAGCGATACCTTGTTCTTGGAGCTCAACAAGAATCTCTTTATTAAGCGCATCCAGAGCGGCATCCGCTAACCCAGGTCTGATGTAACGAAAGCAAACGATATTCAGCGTAACTGGTGCTACAAGCTCCAATTCTGGCTCAGTCTCGATCAACTTCGCCAGGTAGCGAGCCTGGTCTATATTTTGACGGATCATGCGCGCATACTTGTGACTGCCATGTTCCTTGAGCGATATCCAGGCTTTGAGCGCCCGGAAGCCACGTGAGAGCTGGAAGTCATAGTCGGTGAGCCAGGGTGTATCACCTCCGGTGAGACCGCGCCCATCCCCTTCACGAGAGAGGTAAACGGGTGTCAGGGAAAAAGCTTTTCGATGGGCTTCTTCATGTTTCACCAGCACACACCCAATTTCATAAGGCATGTACATCCACTTATGTAGATCAAAAGCCAATGAATCAGCCCGTTCCATCCCTGCCACTAACTCGCTGACTCCTGGGGCAATCGCAGCCCAGGCTGCAAATGCAGCGTCAACATGCAACCAGAGATTTTCCTGCTGGCAAATATCAGCCAGCGCCTCCAGGTCATCGATGGCTCCGGTATTGGTTGTCCCTGCCGCGCCAACCACACAGAAGGGGAGAAGGCCTGCTGCGCGATCCTGCATGATAGTCCTCTTTAGCGCCTGAAGGTCGATCTGAAAGTCATCGTTGATGGGCACATGGCGGAGCGCCTGGCTGCCCAAGCCCAGCAGTTCCACAGCTTTCTGGACTGAGCTGTGGATTTCCTGTGATGCATAGAGCACCATTTTGTGGGGAGTGACTTGTTGTACACCTTCCAGGCGCAGGTCGAATTTGGCTTTGGCATTACGGGCGACTGTCAGGCCGATCAAATTGGCAGCCGAACATCCGCTGGTCAGCAGACCGCTGGCTAAAGCGGGATAGCCCAGCATTTGCTTAAACCATTCGATCACCTGTTTCTCGACATGGATGGCGCTGTGATGGTCAAGGTCTCCGGAGTTGGTGTTCATCGAAGCCCCCAGCAGATCGGACAAAGCCCCCATAACCGTCCCTGTGCCGAAGACCCAGCCCCAAAAACGGGGATGGATATTTCCGATCGGGTAGGGCAGTATGTACTCCAGAAATTCCTGGTAGACATCTTCGGGCGGTTGGGGCTCGAGCGGCACAGGTTTGTCGAAGTTTGCCTTGACCTGGTCGGGGGCATGTTGCCAGACGGGGCGCTCCCGGACTGTTTGCATATAATCCAGCATGTCGTCAAGCATGCGGTGGCCGAGCGCACGCATAGATTCCCAGTCTGCAGGGTCAAGGGTTTCTTCCGGATGCATTACTTTCGGTTTCATAGGCTTATTTCTCCTCGATGTGCCTGGGGCGTATGCCCCCACGCACGCCTGTTTTTCGGAAAATGCCCGATTCGTTATTAATAATAGCGACTATTATTTGGCAG
>DAOVXM010000269.1 GCA_030636125.1 Chloroflexota bacterium
AAGTGGACAGGGACCAGCTATACATCTAAGGTGGAGTCGAGCGGCTAATCCGTTCTCCGATAATTTTTTAAAGGTTAAGAATGATATGAAACCAGATCTCTGGGATTTGTACAGACATATGTATGGAAGCCGCCTCTTTGAAAATAAGGTCACCCAATTATGGGAAGACGGTAAAATCTCGGGTGAGATGCATCTCGGAATCGGCGAAGAGGCCATAGCAGCAGGAGTTGTCACCCAAATGCAGGATGGAGATGCGCTAGCACTTGATCATCGCGGTACCCCTCCATTATTGATGCGCGGTGTAGATCCTGTGCAGATTTTACGTGAGCTGCTCGGCCGAAGCGATGGTCTGTGCGCTGGCATGGGCGGACACATGCACCTCTATTCACGCCAACATTTGGCAGCTTCATCCGGCATCGTTGGAGCGTCTGGTCCAGCGGCGGCCGGATTTGCTTTAGCTGCCCAATACCTGGGACCAGGTTCTTTAGCGGTCGCCTTCTTTGGTGAGGGGGCTGCGAACCAGGGCATGATGTTAGAGACGTTTAACCTGGCGGTAGTTTGGAGCCTGCCCATAATTTTCGTATGCAAAGATAATAATTGGGCAATCGCCACTAATTCTTCTGAAATCACCAATAACAATCTAATCGGGCGCGCCCAGGGCTTTGGAATGCACGCATTTGAGGTGAATGGTAACGATGTAGAAGCTGTCTGGGTGGCAGCAAAAGATGCTATGCAGCGAGCACGTAGAGGAGACGGTCCCACGTTTCTACTCGCTAGCCGTATCCAGCATCAACCAGGACATATGCTGAGCACTCCTTGGACCCGCCTAACACGACAACCCCATAAACAGGTGAGATCAATGTTCCTCCCCTTATTGAGATCCCTCTTCCGAATAAACGGTGCACCAATCCGAAAACGCTTCAATAGCCTAAGCTATTTACTCTCACTGATTCTCAAATCGGGTAAGGCACATTCAACAAAGAGTTTCGACCCTTTGGTAGCAACTCGACAAAAACTAAAGATAGACCTTGATCGCTTGCAAGAAATGGAATCCGATGTTGAAGAAGAGATCCAACAAACTGTAATCACCGCACTATCGAAAGCATAGTCCAAGGACGTTAACATGCGAACTTTAACATATGCAAAAGCCATCGAGGACGCGTTAGCCCAAGCGATGGATAAAGACCCTAGGATTATTATCATGGGTGAGGATGTACATGGACTGCGGGTGAACCTGCTGGTACGTTTCGGAAAAGAACGAGTGCTCACAACACCTATCAGTGAGAGCGCCTTCGTAGGCGCGGCTGTCACTGCAGCCATGGCAGGGTTGCGCCCCATCGTGGAGATCATGCTAGTGGACTATATTGGTGTTACCCTAGACGCCATAATTAACCATGCTGCTAAACTTGAGGCGTTCTCCGGCGGAAAATGGAAAGTTCCTTTGGTGGTTAGAACTGCATGTGGGGGTGGATATGGCGATGCAGGGCAACACGAACAAAGTCTGTGGGGATGGCTGGCGCACATTCCAGGTTTAAGTGTGGTGGTACCCTCCACACCAGCCGATGCTGGAGGTTTGATGCTAGCTGCCCTTGAGCATGATGGACCAGTCATCTACTTTGAACATAAATTGCTGGCCGATTATTGGCTTGATTGGATGGGTGGCAGCCGAAGGAAAGGGGTGGATTTTAACGTGCCGCCAAATGGCGCTCGCGGACCAGTTCCAAGAGTATGGGAACCTGTGCCTATCGGCCAGGCATCTGTCTGGCGAGATGGAAAAGATCTCACTATCATCAGCCTGGGGGTGAGTGTCCACCGGGCGATGGAAGCTGCTGGTCAACTACAGGAGCAAGGTATTTCTGCCGGTGTGATCGATCTGAGAAGCGTAGCGCCCCTCGATAAAAAAACGATCACCGCTGAGATCTCCAAAACCGGTCGGTTGCTAGTCGTAGATGAAGATTACGAGGGATTTGGACTTTCAGGCGAACTAGCCGCGGTTGCTCTGGAAGCAGATATTCCTATTAAATATCGGCGTGTTTGTACCAAGACCACGATCCCGTATTCACGTGAGCTCGAGGATCGGACCCTCCCCAGCACACAACGCATTTTAGATGCCGCGCGGGACCTGATGGAAATCTAATGAGTTTCTCTGCGAAGAAGTGGATCACTGCAACAAATTTTGATGACCCCCTCCCATCAATGGAGAACAATTACATGGCAAGGAGAATTACTTTATGAATTCCAGACCCAAAGGACTCGCATGGATCATCGGCATACTACTCTTCAATTTCCTGGCTACAGTCGCCTACTGGATAGCGTTCTTCTCCACCGATTACGTGCAAGTGCGCACCGATGAGGTTTATCTGGCCTTCGAGAGAGCCTTTCCCCTTGCGGATGCCTGGATGGCAATCTGCGCGCTGTTGGGCGTCATCGGTCTCTGGCGCGGTCGTGGGTGGGGGTTTCTGTTTGGCTTATTGGCCGCTTCTAGCGCAGTTTTTCTAGGATTAATGGATGTACTCTTCAATCTTAATGAAGGCATTTACAGTATTCGGGGGAGCGAGACATTGATTGAAATAAGCATCAACCTACTACTTCTCAGTCTCGGGCCTATAACTATTGTTTATCTCTGGAAGAACCGTTTCACCCTAAGTTGTTCAG
This sequence comes from Chloroflexota bacterium, assembly GCA_030636125.1. Next base: position 2,656 of record DAOVXM010000269.1, read on the forward strand.
ATGCATCCGACTAGAAGGCGCAACCGTCAGGAAGAGGGGGTTCGTCAATTAGGTCAGCGGCGAAATCCCGGTTGAGATCAGTTTCTACGAAACCTGCCTCAACCGAGCCATTAAACACCGCGCCACCATAACCGTCAGTATTCATATGCGCACGTACTAAAACTACGGTATCTGATGAGATAGCCACCGGTCCTCCCGAGCGCACAAAAGGTTGCTCGTCGACATGACTGTGCAAGAGAATACGACGGTAGATTAACTCACCATCCTGGCTTACGACTTCCCACCAATCAGTATACTGGTCACAACCTGTGTCAGGACTGCTTATACCAACCGAAAATCGATAAGCACCCTCGTTCCCCGAAACCTGCACCGATATTACATCAGCTAATATTGAGCTATCCACGACTGGTTCGCCTTCTTCCGCGGGCTGGGTGCTGGTTGGTTCTGTCTCAACGACCTGAGGAGTATCACTAGGGTGCACCCCTTCTTCAACTTGGGTAGACCTCTCACTCGACACCTCCGGTACATCCTTTGTGTATGTAGGGTTTTCCAATGTAACTGCTTCAGAAACCTGCGTATTAATGGTTTCCGGCGTCTCGGTTGATATTGGTACACAACCAATAAGTGCTGTCATTCCAATCAATATCACCAATACGATCAATCTACCGTTCAAGAGTACCTCCAAGTTAGCTATGTATTTCATTTCTACTAATAATCAGTATACTTTTATGAAGCTTGTGCTGATGGCTTTACCGTCACAAAAATCCTTGCTCTAAGTACCAGGCGTATGATTCTGCAACAGCATCTTGCACCGAGTGGGTGTAACTCAATCCTAATTCCTGGCGCGCTTTGTGCGTATCGTAGTAAAAATAATATCCTACGCGAGATAACGCTTCTCCATCAAAAGGTAAAGGCAGCCATTTGTTGGCTATCGATATTGGCGCTACCAATGCGTGAACCAAACTTGTAGGCAAGACAACCCGTGGTGATCGAACACCAACTACTTCGGCAATAATTTGTAAAAACCGCATATGGGTGAGATTTTCACACCCCAGGATATATCGCTCCCCGGTCTTCCCGCGCTCCAGAGCTTTAAGATGACCACTCACTACATCGTCAATATGCACAGCATTCAACCCACCAGATATTGCGATTGGTGCGTGGCCCTTGGCAACTCTCAAAATTACCTCCCCCGAAATTTTATTCAGGTCACCTGGTCCAATAACCAATGCTGGATTGACGATTAATGCATCCAATCCTTCTAGTATCGCCTTACCTACCTCCACCTCCGCCAGGTACTTGGCATAACCGTAAGGCCACGACTCAGAACCCAGGTTCCAGGCGTGACTTTCATCCAACCTGGTAGATAGTCTTACGCCGTTCTCCGGTACTCCAAGCGCAGCCACAGAACTTGTATGTATAAACCTGCGAACTCCAGCCTTCAATGCGGCATTCAGTACGTCGCGGGTACCGGCCACTGTCACTGCATACATGCTGCCCGGTCTACGCCCCAATAATGCAGCCGTGTGGAAGACAACCTCCACTCCATGCATCGCCCGTTCAATCGTCTCAGGTTGGGTAATATCACCTTCAACATGCTCAACATCCAGGCCTTCCAGTAATAGCTGCGGGCTATTCGGACGGTGAAAGGCGCGCACATGCTGTCCCTGGGCTACCAATGCCCGGCAGAGCTGCGAACCTATGAATCCAGTTGAACCGGTGACTAAAATCAGCATTGTCGTTAAGTGAAAATAATATGCATTATCAAAATTTCAACCAAGCGAAGATCTATGCAATCGGCGGATGAAGGCTTCGGGTGATTTCAAATTACTTTCCGCCGATTGCTGCAACCTGCGGATTGCATGTGATTAGCGGTTTTGTGATCAGTTTTATTTCTAAATATATACCGCCAATCACATATCAGCTGCACCAGGTCATCATTAACAAAACCCGCGCACATCCAGGAGCCAATTAAACTAGATATTCAACGATAGTTGCTTCTCCCTGGCCAACGCCTACGCACAGCGTGGCCAAGCCGTAATATGGACGTTCTGCAGTGGAAGCCCGACGGCGCATCTCATGCAACAACGTGGTCAAGATACGAGCACCCGAACAACCCAACGGGTGTCCAAGTGCGATCGCGCCTCCATTGACATTGGTGATA
>DAOVXM010000149.1 GCA_030636125.1 Chloroflexota bacterium
GTGATAATGGCAAGTTAATTGTTAAAGTATGTATGCAAATATTGTAATGATCCTTTCGCTCTTGAATAATCACCATGTAATTACCAAGATTCCTCTACAACTTCACCCATGCGTGGGTAAAGGCGCGGGTGTATATGACCGCTAGCCAATTTATGATGGTCGCTGTCTTCATAGCGAATATCATGTATGATCTCACGCCTTTCATTTGATGGGATGATGATGACATCGGATTCAATGGTGCGAGCAGGATAAACGACCAGTCCTGATCCAATGCGACAGTTATGACCCACGCAGCCTCCCAGGACCGGACGGTTTGAGATGTTAAGTTGATCGTTACCGTCCCTTGCATGGATGGGCGCAGAAAGTAAATGAAAGTCGGTGAAGGTAGAGCCTGCGCCGATGAAAGTGTCCCGCCCAATGACACACATCTGCAGACAGGTATTCTGAGCTATCATGCTGTTGTCCATAAATGTCGTCATAAATACAGAGGCGCGGAAAGGCAAAAAGGCGCCATCCCCGACGACAGAAAGCATTAATTGGCAATCCTGGGCGATGTTTACATTGTTGCCGATGATGCAATTTTCAATGATCGCCCCGGCATTTATGGTGACATTATCGCCAATTGTGGTCGGACCGTGAATTATGGCGTGCGGGTCAATAACGCAGTTGCGCCCAATTATTACTAATTCTGAGCATTCGAGTACTTGTTTGCCCTCGTACATTGCCTTACTCAGAATGCGTAATTTGTAAAAGGGGTCTTCCTTGAGACGCTTTTCAAAACGAGCGCCGCGCGTGAATAGGCCGAAGACTACGTCTGCGATAAAAATGTGGACCCATGAGTCAATCGCGATCAGGCTGCGTAACGGTACCTGGAAGACCAGGTCTCCTTTTTCGTAAGCCATATAGTTGGGAATGTGATAGTATCCGGCTTCGATGCTACCCATATCGATAACCAAGGGTTCAGCCTCGGGTTTGATGCCTTTTGGGTAATACCACAGTTCAGCCAGGTAAATATCTTCGAGGGGTGTGTAGGAAGTGGAAAGAGGCAAAGCATGCTCACGAAAAGCGGGGTTATTCCCTGAAATCGCGGCCTGGCAGGCGCGCTTGCGTCGTTTAGCTTCATGGAGAAACGCTTCGATAAAGGCGGAGTCAAAGTAGAGGTTGTCCCGGTATACCAGGCATTCTTCATTAGTTTCTGGAGCTTGAGCGTTGTAGGGCAGTTCCAGCTCGCGGTTGGTATAAGAGGCCAGGACGTCTCGTTGAGCTAGCCAAAGTGGCTTGTTCTGAAGGCGCAGGTCCCGGGCGCGTTCGTTGAACGGGTGGATTTGACGAGGGTCTTGAAGGATTATTTTGAGCATAGATATTTATTGCCCCCGAGGCTTAGTGTTCTGTCCATAATCAATTCTTACTAAACAATCACATTTGACGGAACGTTAGGCCTCAAAGGTTTACTCTATAGGTTGTTTGTCTATTTTGATCGTGCAGGTTGCATCTCCTTTGGCGATGCATTCTGTCTCTTCAACTCGGTAATGTTTACCACTACTTACCCAAAAGAGAGCTTCTTCCAGGATTCCAACTGCCAGGTGACAAGCCGGCTCATCGGTGTGGCGTCCCCAACATGTCGGGCAACGTTCAATGATCCAATAATAATAGCCTTCGTCTTGGTCAACCCGAACGCGTTGATCACTGAATTTGTTGTAGCACCCAGCGAAGATTTCTCCACCCGCAACCAACTTCTCATTCATGGGTAATAAACGAAAGGCCAGGTCTGTCAGGCCCAAGATGGGACCATACTCTTGCAGACCATATTTAAAGCAGGCTCGCCCGGTGCGTAAGGCTAATCCGCGACCGCCATTTGGCCCGTATAATTCTTCTAAAGCGACCTGTATTTTGCTTAGGTTTTCAAATTTGAACTGCAGATCCAGGTTATTGGGTGGATAGTTATTGATCAGGTGTGAGAGATTACCTTGATTTAAGACAGCATTGAGTCCATTATGCCCCAATATTTCTTCCATACCTAACAGGATGATGCGCCCCATGTTGTTTGGATAATAGTAGGTGGATTCGACTGAATCGGTCATCAGCAAGGGACCTCGTAATCTAAAAAAGTTTTGAGTCTTTCCATGAACTCAGCAGGCTCGTCCAGCATGATGAAATGTCCAGCTGTTTGGAAACGTTCAATTTTGGCTTGAGGAACAGCTTCCTGTAAGGGTTCCCATTGTTTTGGATCGACGACTATATCCTTGTCGCCGTACATGCCCATAACCGGTATTTTGATCTGGTCCAGATAGGGACGCAAATCAGTGCGGCGCAGCGAGGTAATACTGGTTAGGAAAGATTCTAGTGTGGTGCGGGAAAGGTCACGGTTCATCATATTGGACCACTGTTTATCTCGCGAATATAGCGGTGCTAACAAATGGAATCCCAACTTCAGGCCCCAAAGATTGTGATGGACAATATAAGCTATTGGAGTACGTCCGAACAATTTTAATAGAAATGACAACGATGAACCGACGATGGGTGAGCCAATGACGACTGCTTTTCGCACCCGCTGCGGGTACTGGATGGCGACGGATAAGCTGAACGTTCCCCCCATGCTGTGTCCGATCAACGGGGCTTCGGTGATGCCAAGCTCTTCCAAAAATTGGTCCACCAGGCTGACGAAATCTTGCACCGCGTAGGTTTCTCGCCGTTTTCCAGATTCGCCGAATCCCCAGAAATCTAGCGCATAAGTCCGGTAGTAGCGGCCGAGGTATGCCATGGTATCCTGCCACAACCCCCAGGAACCCAGCCATCCATGTAGCAAAATTACTGGCTGTCCCCTTCCATATACTTCATAGTGAACGACACCTTGGTCAGTAGTGATAGATGACACGATAGTAAAATTTGCACATTCCTGAGCTCAGACTGAGCCGCTAATTCTTCTCGCTATTATCCATCTCTTCCAGAATGTTATACAATAATTCTAGCAGGACGGTTTTGACAGGCTCTTTATCGACAGCAATACAAGGTAATAGTTTAACTTTCGAGGATAGGCGTAAGGCAATTCGCAAATCATCTGGTTCCCAAGCGTCTTCGACATCTTGTTTATTTGCTGCAACAACATAAGGTGTCGGGGCGTAGGCGCGAAATGTTTCTAGAATTCTGCGAGCCTCACGGAAGGTCTCTGGGCGGGTGCTATCGACCATAACAACAAAACCCAACATACCTTCCGAGAGAATCTCCCACATAAAGTCGAAACGTTTTTGACCTGGGGTGCCGAAAAGATACAATACCAGGTCTTGATCCACGGTAATACGGCCAAAATCCATCGCCACGGTAGTCGTCTCTTTGACCCGCTCGGCTTCTGACGAAATCTTGCGCTCGGTAGATACCACGTCGATTTCGCTAACTGACCGGATAAACTCAGTTTTTCCTGAATTGAAGGGGCCTGTGACCACCATTTTTACCGTTTGCATAGCGCAATGTCCTTAGATTCGTTTTGGTAGTGCTTTACGATCCCTTGGGAAAGATAGGTGTTGGTCATAAAGATCGGATGCGTTGGATAAGTCGATTTACGATGGATTTTTTCTCTTTCTTACCACTTCCCTGAACCTTAGGTGAACTCCATGTTTGTACCGGAAGGGCGCCTTTAGGGCGGACAATCTCGACTAGCCCAGCTTGAAGTAAGCCATAAACTATCCGGCGGATTTCCAGGTCGTTCAACTTGTTAGCTCTGGCAATCTGCCGGATTGAATTTTTTGGGTTAATATAGGAAACAACTCGCCATTCTTCAACGTTGAGGTTGACATCGCGAATATTAGCTTCTGGTCGTTCTACGAACTTGAGCGCCATATCCAGGCTGGGGATCTCATCTTGGAGCTGCTCCCATTCGCGTAGCCGACGTGAGCCCTCGATAATCAGGTTTTCGAGGCTAATCCGCACCGTGATCTTGCTATCCGGTGGCAACATATCGTTTTCAAAGCGGAAGAAACCTTCCACCCAGGTGAAAAGCCGGTTGACGTTACCTATAAAAAGGTCTTGCAGACTGCTTAGTATATCTTTCTGTGAGATATAGCTGGCATTGATGAGCAATAGGCCTAGTTCTTTATCGCTCATCCCCCGGGCGCGCTCATTGATAATGTGTTGTTGGTTCTTGGTCAGCAGATTGGCGCGATAGAGCACACTCGCCAGGCTGCTGTCCTCCTTCCCAATTTGAGCGTAAGCTAATTTGCCCTCTCGAAAGGAAACTCTAGCTGACTCGTTGGGTCCCTCAACAATTAACGTGCCCGTCTTTTGGGCAAGGCTGATCAGGTTTAGAAGCTGGGTGATTGTGAAATCGCGAAGATTGCCTTTTAATGCCATAGAGGCCTCAGTTATTGCCATACGGATGGCAGGTTATGAACGCGAGATTATAATTGCAAGGTATATATGCGTCAAACAAACGTTATTTTTGCCATAAATTGCCGTTTCCTTGACACTGTATCGGCTTGAGTTTATAATCTTGTTCGCTAGATTCCTCGGTAGCTCAATTGGTAGAGCGAGCGGCTGTTAACCGCTAGGTTACAGGTTCGAGTCCTGTCCGAGGAGCTTTGTTTTACTCCTTTTGGAGTGCACCCCAACGGCATTGCCTGAGGGGTGCTTGCATTAACAAACATATTGAGTGCAGGCCTAAGCCATGCACCAATAACCACAATTATAATGAAAGGTTTGAACTTTCCACCCAACAGTTCCGTGAGGCGTTAAATGACATTGCTGTATGGATGATTTCTCTAACGACTCGAAAATTTTCCTAAAAACAAGACTGTCCCACATGAATCCGTGGGACAGCAGACAATTTTGAGGGAAAAATATGCTTAGAGTGGGCTATTCGACAAACCTTACATCAGCTGGCATACCTGGTTTGAGCTTACCGTCCGGGTTATCAATGCCTAACTCAACCGCAAACACAGTCGTACGGCGGTCTTCCTGCGTTTGTACGTTACGCGGAGTGAACTCAGCTTGATCGGCGATACGGATTACTGTAGCTTCAAAAGTCTCCCCAGGAAACGAATCTACGCTTACTAAAACAGTTTGCCCCAGATTGATCGTGCCATATTGATCTTCGGGAATATAGACTGTGATGATCAGTTCCTCCAGAGGGCCTATGGTTAGCAATGTGGCCCCTGGCGCGACGACCTCACCCGGTTCCACCAAACGAGTAAGCACAACGCCGTCTAGGGGAGCAACGATTATCAATTTATCCATTTGAGCTTGAACAACTCCAAGAGCAGTTTGAGCGACATCTACTTGAGCCTGGGCAGCCGCGAGCTGTTCGGGGCTGGTATCTGCTTGAGCGGCAGCCAGGTTTGCTTCTGCAGTCGATAGATTTGCCTCTGCCAGGGCCAGGGCTTCAGGGTCTGGACCATCCTTCATCTTCTCGTACTGAATTTTAGCCTTATCGAGTTGCGCTCCTATCAGGGCAACTTCGGCTTCCGCCAGAGCGAGTTCGAACTGGTTTGCGGTTCCTACAATATTATTAAATCGAGTAACGGTAGCCTCATATTTTTTCTGCACTTCGGTAAGTTTGCTCAGATACAGCGCACGCGAGACATTATCGGTCGATTTCTTCTCGTATGGCTCGAAATCTTCCCTGGCATCATCCAATACCTCTCTAGCCAACACTACAGAAGCCCAAGCCGCGTCAACATCCACCGACTTTGCGGCGGCGTTTAAACTAACCACTCGTTTTTTCGCTTTATCCAGGGTTTTGTCCGCCGTGGCAATATCGTGAAGGGCTTGCGCTGCCATTAAATCGGCGTTTTCATACAAATCATCTAATGCATGTTGTGAGTTGATCAATTCAAGTTCCGCGGCTGCGATGGATAGCTGGCGTTGCTCTTTACTTGGTCCAGTCGCGACCAGGTCGTAATTAGCCTGCGCTTGGGCCAGTGCAGCCTCTACCTGCTCTTGCTGCGCAGTTAACAGCTTGTCCTCAAAGCTGATTAAAACCTGCCCTACTTGGACCGTCTCCCCTTTTTTGGCTAGCACTTCTACAACCTGTCCACCTAGCTCCGAGGATATCGCCACTTCGATAGATTCTACAATGCCCGAAGCCTGTAACTCATCCTCTTTATCGGCCAATAATGTGTCGCAGCCAGTGGTCCCCAAGAGCAGGGTCACAATTATTACAATCAGAATATGTGTCTGGGTCCGTTTCATTCTCTACCTCCATGTGGAGATTTTCATAAACTGGGATTTCCTATAGGTATAACACGATGATCAAATCGTCATATCCACAAACTTTTTTTTCATCAATGTACACAAGAGATAAATACATCTTCCAAAGACGGTTCGACAATTGAAGTTTGACCGGGTTGGATATGGGCGCCCTTGAGTTCGGCTTCAATATGCTTTATTTGCTCCTCCATATCCGCTGCAACCACATGTACCAAAGAACCGTACATTTCCACTTCATCGAGCGGTAACTTGCCAGCTTCCTTTGCCATCCGCAACACTTCAACCGCTTTACCTGGGTTTGAGGGCGCAATCTCAAGGACCTGGCCGCGCATCATGTCGCGCTTGATTTCTGCGGGCGATCCGTTGGCAATGATCTTGCCCCGCTGGATAAATGCCAGACGATGGCAATGTTCGGCCTCATCCA
>DAOVXM010000326.1 GCA_030636125.1 Chloroflexota bacterium
TCATTGAGAAAAAATTTGGGGTGATCTTCCAGCCGAAAGGATGGCGAATGGCTGGGGTGATATCCCCCCACAATCTCTCCCCGGCTATTTTGATGAAGCCCTGGGTTTCCTGGGTCGAATTTAAACCAAACAAGCTTCCCCCACCGGCGAATATCAAACGAATAGCGTCCTGTCCTAGAGGAGTTATGGGTTCTAGGATGCCTTGCACTGACCCGAAAGAAAACATCACCCTCAGTGGTTCTGGGCTCATACCATCCGGCAGCGGGAAGAGAGAGGTGATCGGGCGGGATTGTAACAAGTGAAGCCGTTCATCTGCCCATGCCCATTCGATATCCTGTGGAGAACCATAAATCTCGACCACTTTTTGGCCAAGTTCGGCTAAAGCCAATATCTGTTCATCGGGTAATGCCTGCTTGTCGGCAGCGTTGCTTTCTATCTTGATCACCCCGCCCTCGGCATTAGCTTGAATAGTTAGGGCTTTGCTGCCTAAGGTCTTGCTGGTGATCTCACCACCTTCGATATCGATGATATAGTGATCGGGTTCGACGTACCCGCCGACCAGCGCCTCGCCCAAGCCGAAAGTGGCGTCGATAACGGTTTCGGTGCGCGCACCGGTGAGTGGATTGGCTGTGAACAATACTCCCGAAGCGCTAGCCTGGACCATTTCCTGCACCACCACAGACAGGGCGACATCCGCGTGATCGATTCCGTTGCGGGCACGGTAGCCGATGGCGCGCGCGGTCCATAAACTGCTCCAGCAATCGACCACGGCTTTGAGTAGTGCACCCTCACCGATGATGTTGAGATATGTGTCTTGCTGGCCGGCGAAAGACATTTCGGGCAGGTCTTCAGCGGTTGCGGACGAGCGCACGGCGACCGGAGCTTCCTTTATGCCAGAATAAGCTTGCTTTAGATCGGTGACTAGCTCGAAGGAGAGGTCCCCCTCGGAAAACCAGCCTCTAATCTCGTCGGAGGCTTTTTGCAGGGATGTGGGGTTGTCCGCACGGATATCTTCCAGGCGCGATTGAATTCGATCTTCCAGGTGATTGGCTTGCAGGTAGTCATGATAAGCCTGCGTGGTGACGAAAAAACCGTCCGGTACTGAAAATCCAGCCCGGGCTAACCTGCTCAGGTTGGCAGCTTTGCCACCTACATTATCCAGCCGGGCATTTTTTGTATTAAGTGGGAGAATCATGGGGCTCTTCATTTTAGATTGTGTAACACATATTTATATCTATCGTTCTGTCTATTGCCAACCTTGCACAACCTTTAAGCTGATCTGAGCGAACGGTAAGCATTATAGTGTATAATGAAAATTAGGCATTTTTGGATAGCTGTCCAGCGACCAGCAAATGCCTCCGGGGAGATTGGGGATTCCAAATCTTCCCCCTATCCTAGCAGGAGAAGATTATTATGACTGCATTTATGGTGAAGACGAAAAGGGACCAGCTTTATATTCCCGATCGTTTTAAACAAGTAGTTGCGCTGCATATTCTTAAGAATAACCTGAAACGGGTTGAAGTCAAAGTACCCTTGTTATTAGGTATTTATGGTCCGACAGGTGAGGGAAAAACTGTTCAGTGCGAGTCCATCTTAAAGAATATGGGCGTGAAGAGTTTTTTGATCTCTGGAGGACAACTGGATAGCGATATTGCTGGACAATCTGCACAATTAGTGCGATCAACTTATATTGAGGCCAGTACGAGAGTCCGCAGAGGCGAGTGCAGTCTAGCCGCGGTTCTGATCAATGATATTGATACTGGGCTTGGCAGTGTCGGGGGAGAATCGAAACACACCATGAACCAGCTGACTGTATTTGCCGACCTGATGCATTTGGTCGACTATCCCACTTCAGTGGAAGGCAAGGATACACTAAGGATTCCTATCATCCTCACAGGCAACGATTTCACCAAGTTGTACGAACCACTCGTTAGAGCGGGCAGAATGACCGCTTTCGAGTGGATGCCCACGCTCGAGGAACGCGCAAGAATCATCTCGTCGATCTTCCCCGAATTATCAGAAGATGAGTGTAATGGGTTGATTACTGAATTAAGTCAAGATATCCTAGCGAAGAAAAGCGGAAAAAGACAAATCTTGTCGATTGCGTTTTTCTCCCACTTGAGAGCAAACCTGCTGGATGAAGACTTGTGGAATGAAGTTGAAAAGTTTGGATTGGAAAAGACGGTCGATACCATTCTGACGGGAAACGAACCGGATTTATCGTTCGGTATCAACTACGAACGGGTGTTGGAGAAGGGTAAAGAATTGGCTCGATCGGGTCAGTTAGTTAACCATCTGGACAATTCGAATGGGAAGTGAAACAAGAATTTAAAGTTTTTTGCATCAGAATAATACTTTAACGCGAATATCGCCAATAGACGAAAGACGCGAATATGTGACTGGATAAATCCAGGTAATTCACACTATTCGCGTTTTGGTTTAACTTTCTGTTGGGAAAAAACGCCATCCAGCAATGTTAAGAATACGTGCGCTTCCCCGTCCAGGGAGATGGGGGAGCCATGGTCAGGTCGGCCAGGGCGAGAAGGACGCGGTCGTAATTAATGCGCCACCCGGCGAAATCCTGCCAGGCTTGATCGCGGTCAGACTTAAGGGGCACACCGTTGTCTTGCAGCTCGTCCAGGGCAGCCTCGAACTCGGCGCGGGTAACGCTGATAGGATCTTCCGGATAGCTCGGGTTGGGGTTGAACGGGATATTGAAGAAATCGGCGATGCGCATTAGAGCCAGGTACCCTGCGCGAATACATAAGGCAGCCTGGGGGTCGAAGGGGATATCAAGAGCAGACAGGGTCAAGGACGCAGCGTCCAGCACAGCGCCAGTGGCTGTCAACCAGGAATGGTCAGGTTGGGGGGAGCGGAAAAAGACCAGCGCAGATAGCGAGGTGTGGCTCTCTTCGATGTCGGCGAACCAGTTTTCCCAGGATTCCCATTGTTGGCGTAACCTATCCCAGCCATGGATGCGGTTGAAACGTTTGAGCATTTCCACCGCAGTCGGGGGGCTGCTGGCACGCACCTCCAATAGCTTTACAGCAGTTTCTCGCCGTTGGAATGCGTTGTACATGCTCGGCAAATAGGCAATCAGCAGGGCGACCAGCATCAATCCAATTGTTGCCTCGGAAAATTCCAGGATGGTTTGCGGGAATTTGTCCGCAGTTGCATATCCAAGCGTGAGTAAAGAAGAGCCGCTAATGCGGAAAGCCTGGTACCAGGTTTCGGCGCCCAGAGCCCAATACATAGCCATATATCCCAACAATACCAGTATGAGCCAGACAGGGAGCAGACTGAGCAGGGTGGTGGGAGCGTAATACGCCATAATGCGATCGCGCCTTTGATAAGTCCTATTCCTGAGCGGGAACAATGTGAACAGCTTTCTCATACCAAAAAAAACGAAACCAGTTAAGCTGTCTGGCGCGCCACGCGTAAGCACAAAGGTCCTGATGGCAGAGAATAAGGTGAAGATCACCAATGCTAAGCCGAGGGCGAAGGCGAGAATACGTAAGATGATCATATAGTAACTTTATGTTTCACGAGCTCCGCCTGGGTTATCGGGAGCAGTCTCCCACTGTTTCATAAACTGCTGGGCATGGGCAGAGTTATGCAGGGAGGCAAAACGAGCGACCTGCCGTCCAACTTCCTTTAAGTTGTTCTCCAGTTCAGCGTCCTTCATTTGACCCGTCTGGTCGAATTTACGCCAGGCCTCGCTGATCGAAACCTGTTCTGGCACAACCCAGGCGTGTAAAGAGCGGCCCACCGACCGCAGGCCGGTGAGCGAGTTGGCGGCTCCCATCTTGCCACCAGCGATGCCGATCAGGCCAATCATCTTGCCCTCGAACTCGTCGAAGCCCATCAGATCTAAAGCGTACTTTAATACGCCACTGAAGCTTGCATGGTATTCGGGTGTACCTAAGATTATGCCTTGGGCTGCCTTAACATCTTCCCGTAAACGTTGCACTCCCGCCGAGTGTACTGAGCTGGACCATTCTTCTTGAGTAAAGGGAAGTTTGTAATCGTTCAGATCCAGCATGCGGACAGAAGCGCCGCTTTCAATCGCGCCTTGCAGGGCGATTTTGATGGCCAAGGTCGTGTAGCTGCCTGCGCGCAGGCTGCCACTTATCCCAATAACCTGAATTTTGGTGCTAGGGTTTTCATTCAAAATGGTATTTATCTCCTTACTCAGCAAACACTTAGGGCTGAATAGAATTCTATTAAGAAACTGCTGGGTCGTCTCGCCAGTAACTTCGTCGAGCGAATGCCTACCTTCCGGGCTAATTTTTCCCAGGTTGGGTAGGATAATGGGTACGGTACCCAAGTATTACCGCGA
>DAOVXM010000384.1 GCA_030636125.1 Chloroflexota bacterium
GTGCGGGAGCATTTCGGGTGGAAACCTGGCTCAGCCGGGTAGGTCTTGGCGGGCTAGATCGCCTCTTCGAGTCCAAGGAGGTTCGTAGGCGTACACTCTTCGTGGCCATCGAAGACGATGATTTGTTGGAACGGGCTGTGGCCGAAGCCGAGCGAGTTATGGGTGGCTTTGATCGACCTGATAGCGGCCTGTTATTGGTGTTGCCTGTGACCCAGGTTAAGGGCTTGCAGAAAGTGAAACAAAAACCGTCTCAAGAGGTATTGCCGCCTGCGGTACTGCCGAACTGGGTTGTCATGCGAGACACACCAATAGAAGAAGCGGTCGCCATTCTGAACCTGGAGCCGACCATTGTCAGCCCCGACACCCCTTTGGATGAAGCCGCCCGGACAATGCTGACCCATCCCAATGTGCACGTGATAAACGTGGTGGCTGAAGATGGACGCCTGGTGGGACTGCTTGGTCTGCGTGCTCTTGCCGACGATATTTTCTTCCATATCATGCCCGAAGAATTTCTCAGCGAAATCAGCGACTTGGATGAAGCGATGGAATTTGCCAGTCGAAGTAGTATGCGCACCGCAGCCGATGCCATGCGGGATCCCATCTGGGTGAAGCAAGGAGAGACCGTAAAGGACGCATTCAAGCGCATGCATGAGCACAGGCTGTCGGGCTTACCGGTAGTGGATGGACGATATCATGTGGTGGGATACATCAACCTGCTGGAACTCCTGGCGCTGTGTTGTAAGGAAGAAGAAGTGAGCGGCGAGGAAGGGGCACTATGAACCCAACCTTTCTAGCCGGAGGTATTTTTCTGATTACGTATGCTCTGATCGTTACTGAGCGCGTACATCGCACGATAGCGGCTCTGCTGGGAGGAGTGGCCATAATTCTCGTTGGTGTGCTTGACCAAGATCAAGCTTTCCAAGCGATCGACTGGAATGTCATCTTCTTGCTGGCAGGTATGATGATGATTGCCAACGTGTTGCGAGAGACGGGTCTCTTTCAGTGGATCGCTGTCCAGAGTGTCCGGCTGGGAAAGGGAAACCCTTACTCTATCATGATCATCCTGGTGCTCGTGACGGCAGTCACCTCAGCGCTGCTGGACAATGTGACCATTGTGATATTGATGGCGCCTGTGACCCTGTTTATCGCAGCCAGCCTGGGAGTCAGTCCATTGCCCTTTCTCATTGCCGAGATTCTGGCTTCCAATATTGGGGGGACCGCAACCCTGGTTGGTGATCCGCCCAATATCCTTATCGGCAGTGCGGCTGGCATTGATTTTGTCACCTTCGCTGCCAACCTGGCTCCAATCGCCCTGATAATCCTGATCGCCTTTATCGGGCTGACCTGGCTGCTCTTCAGAAAGGATCTACAAGCTGTGAAAAGCGGCCAATCGAGCATTGAGGCCATGGATACCTCAGAATTGATCACCAACCGTCCATTGCTGAGTAAATCGCTGATCGTTATGGCAGGTGTGGTCCTGGGCTTTTTGTTCCACGGAGCACTGCATCTCCAGCCAGCCACGATTGCCTTGGCGGGGGCTACGGTTTTGATGCTGTGGGGACGAATTGACACCGATCACGTGCTGCAAGATATCGAGTGGACTACGCTGTTCTTCTTCATCGGTTTGTTCATCGTGGTGGAGGCCCTGGTGGAAGTGGGGATCATCGAGGCTGTAGCCCAGGCCGCGTTACGCCTGACGGGTGGCAACCTGCAGATGACTTCCATGTTGCTGCTGTGGCTGTCGGCTGTTGCCTCTGGTATTGTGGACAATATCCCCTACACGGCTACGATGATCCCCGTTGTAGAGAGCCTGGGGCACTCCATGCCGGTGGAACCGCTGTGGTGGTCGCTGGCTTTGGGCGCCTGTTTGGGGGGCAACGCTACGCTGGTGGGCGCGGCGGCCAACGTTGTCGTGGCCAACCTGGCTGAAAAGAGCGGGCATCCGATAAGCTTTGGCTTATTCCTGCGCTATGGTGCCATCGTCACATTCATGTCCATAGTACTGGCCAGTGTGTACGTGTGGGTGCGCTACTTATAAGAAAGATAGGTAAATGGCTATGTTCGTAAAAAGCTTATTGAATTCTGCTGATTATCTACCAAACCGGGTAGCGGGAAACCCCATAGAGCTGGATCATGCCCTGATCATGTTGCTTTTGTTGGTGGGGCTGCTAAGCATAGGCGGGAAATATAAGCGCTATGTGCCCTGGGTGATCGTTGGGGGAGTGATTTTGTCCCTGTTCACACCGACGCATATAATTAAGCCAGCCTGGCCGATCCTTTCCGCGTTGATATTACCCATTTTAATGTGGCAGTTGGCGTTACAGATGGCGACAATTCGTCCGACCTTCAGCTGGCGGAGCTTATTGGCCTGGTTGGTGACGATTACCCTGATCGGACTTGCCCTCAGCCTGGGAGCTAAATTGTCGTTGGCTTATGCTGCACTGATGGGTGTGCTGGCTGCCAGCCTGATGTGGCAGTTGCGAGAGCGCGCCACCGGGAGTTCCGATCTGGGAGCCTTTGGCCAGTTGACCCTGGCTTTGCTATTGGTCGAGGTTGATGTGGTACTTCACCCGCTCAGGCCGTTACTGTCGAGCCTGTTATCGGGTGCCGCGATCGGGCTATTTATTGGTTACCTCGGGGTGCGGTTTTCTTCACGCCTTCCGGCCGGCAAGATCCGAAATTTCTTCTACTTGGGCCTGGTCTACCTGGCGTATCTGGTAGGCACCATGATGGGCATCTCGGGGGTGGCAACAGCAATGATGGCAGGTCTCTTAGTCGCCTCATACAGCTTTAGTGTGGGCTTGTGGCCCACTGAGGAGACGCGACCTGCACCCCTTAATCATTGGGGATTATTTGCGCTTTTGGCTGGAATATGGCTATTATTGGGCTGGCAAGCCCATGTACCCATAACTGTAGCTCATGTTTCAGGGATTGGGTTGGGATTGGTAGCAGCCGCCGCCGGCGTTCTTGTGGCCCGGTGGTTAGACCCCATGCCAGAGGACTCGGTCCAACCCCTGCCACAGGCATTGTTACGCAAGCAGGGAAAAGTTTTCTTGCTGTTACTGGGCGTTTTGTTGTTATGGCCGCAGGAAGCTGTGCTAACAATTGTCCCCCTGGCGGTGGCGCTGTTTGCTGCCCTGGTGGGTATCCTGATCCTGCGCCTTGTGATCTTTGAGATTTTAGACCTGGTAGGGGTTAAGTTACGATGGCCTGACTAACGGACATACAATTCATTTCTTATGTTAAGTATCTATCCGTAAATTCCTGGCGGATATGGAAATCCGCCTTACGTAGGTCAGATTAATTTATGGATAGGTTCAAAGTAAAACTCATCAGGAGAGTTATCATGAACGAAGAAAAAGCTAAATCGAAAAACCTGGATGAAATAAAAAACGAAAACCAAGAAGAAGTTCAAACCCCACCTGTTGATGACGCTACACCTGAAGAAGCGCCAGTAGCTGAAAAGGAGATAAAAATTTCTGCAGAAGTGGCTGAACAGGAAAAGGTAAATGATTCAGAAACAAAACCTCCGGCAGTTGCAGAAGAGGAGGAAAGTTCCGCCGAACCTATCGAACCAGAAACGGTTCCCGAGCCTGAAGTAGAGATTCCTGGAGCAGAAAAAAAAGCCAATGCACCTCAAGAAATTTCCACCTCGGATCAAGAGTCCAAACCAGTGGATGAGTCACCGAAATCCGAATTGGAAACACCAGAAAAGACATCCCGGCCTGAGTATGTCAGTCGCGGTCAAGCGTTCTGGATGTCCGCCGGATGCAGCTCGCTGGCCTTATTCCTGGCATTGGTGATCGGCTTAGCCGTTCTGGCAGGTCTGAACCGCGGCAACCTGGTATTCGCTTCTCCAGCGCAGATCAGCAAGCTGGCTTTGGATGTGGATAGGATAAACAAA
>DAOVXM010000248.1 GCA_030636125.1 Chloroflexota bacterium
CCCAGCCATGGCCACTGAATTGACTGACCACCGCTGGTCGGTTGCTGAACTTTTTCTTTTCAAGGTTCCACCACCCCGATGGACCCCTCCTAAACGCCGGGGGAGGCCTTCGAAGGCTTTGTTGGAGCTTGTCAACCAGTGCTGCTAAGCTCCACGTTTAAGTACTGTGATATCACTATTTGGAAGGTAGTGTTTTTGTCGATTTTGTACCGGAGGGCATCAATTGACTATTTAGATCGAGATATCATCTCAATCGGAGTTATAAAGCTCTGGGGGATTTTTCTATAGAGTTACTCTGGACACATCATCCTGTTATATTGAAAGTTGGTTAGTTTCATTCGTGCTCGGTTCAAGCACTGTCTGCCGCAGGAAAGAGTGTAAGCGGCTGCTGCGTCTCTTAACCACTACGACGGTGACATCCGCCTCCTTGGCGATATTTTCGCTGAGGTTGCCAACCAATAAATTCTTGAACAGTGGTTCATTGGTAGCTCCAATGGCGATCAAATCGTAAGCATCTGCAGGGCTAGATCCTTTTGCAAAATTTAAGATAGTTTCGGCAATGTCGGTACCTTCAACGGCACGTTTATCGATAGGCTCGTAGTCGATGCCTTCTAATACATGTTGGAAGATTTGCTCAGCACGCAATTGTCCGACTTGACCGGCACCAGGGGGCACAACGTGCATTAATGTGACCTTGACTGGTTGATCCGCCCTGCTACGAGCCATATTTACTGCTATTTTTACCGCCCGGCGGCTATTAGGGCCAGCAGCAACCGGTACCAGAATCGAATGTAACAGACGGAATGCCCGGTACCTAACAATGGCTATATCAGTTGGAGGGTTATCAACAATAGGATCAATTACCGAGCCGAATAATCGTCCGGCAGTATTTGTGTAGCCTGGCCAACCCAGAACGATCAGGTCAGCTGCGTTCTCTTCTGCTGTTTTACGGACAGCATCGGCGACATTGCGTCCTAGTCGGAGTAAAGTGTGCACCGGTACATCCAGTGCTTTAGCTTGTTGAATGACAGTTTCTAGATAGGAACGCCCTTCCTTGAGCATCAGCCGACCTTCGCCCAAGGTTAACTGTGGGGGAACTTTGACGACGTGCAAGGCGAGCACCTCGCCGCCATTGTCATTAGCCAAGATGGCCCCAATGCGACCGAGAATGCGGGCCTGTTCTTGTGTTGCGACTGGGACGACTGCGGAGTAATCCCGGCTCACCAGTACTTCTTCTAGTATGATCTCTTTTGGTTTTTCCATCTCCTCAACTTTAGAGAAGTATGCGTAATATGCTAGCAGTCCAATCACGATCCAACCAATGGCAAAATACCAGGCGATTGGGCTGAAATTAAACAGGTTAATGGCGAGGAGCCCGTTGAGCATGATGGCGATGATCGGGATGCCCGGCATCCACGGGATTTTAAAACCACGTTCCAACTCAGGCATTTTTCGGCGCAGGGCCATGACGGTGATGTTGACCTGTATGAAGAGCAGCAGAAACATAATAGCCGCTGCGGCGGCTATCTGTTCAAGATCTAGAGCCCAGGCCATGACGAGCATGAGCCCACCCGAGAATAAGATTGCCCAATAGGGGGTGCGTCGTAGTGGATGAACTCTGGCGAAGATAGGGGGCAAATTAAAGTCACGGCCCATGGCGAAGGAGACACGCGAAGAAGAGTAGGTAGTGGCGTTTAGGGCTGACATAGTGGAGACTAATCCACTGATGAGCAGGAGTATCCCGCCGAGCCCAAAGGGAAAAACCTGGCGCGCTACCTCGACGATCGCCAGTTCTTTCTGGACTCCTAAGTACTCATAAACCTGGATCCCATCTGGTGGCGTGGTAGCTCCGATAGCGGTGATGCTCACGAGAACATATAATGTAACGGCAATGGCTATAGCCAGGAAGATGGCACGAGGAATGTTGCGTTTCGGATTAATGGCCTCTTCTCCTGATTGTGCAATGATCTCGTAGCCCTCGAAGGCAATGAAGGTGAGACTCATGGCTATGAACACATTGATCAGGCCATTAGGCATAAAAGGGTCAAAACGATCTTGCCAGGCTTCAGTACGCAACATGGCGAGGATGCCAAGGAGTACGAATAGACCAAGAATAGCGATTTTGGCCAGGGTTATGATATTGCCGATCGTACCCGTCTCCGACGCACCTCTGAAATTGATGGCGATGAAAATCAAAATGATCAGAGTCATGAAGACCAGGGTCATAATTTCAACGGATAGTCCAAATGTGTTGATGCCCGAGATGAGGACGAATTCGGATGCGAAACGGCCGAAACCGAGTGCATACAGGCTGCCGGCCACCGCCGCAGCGAACCAACTCATCCAGCCTGCCAGGAAACCATGTGCTCCACCTAGACCTTCTTTAACCCAGACGTAACTCCCTCCGGCTTCTGGAAGAGCGGATCCTAATTCGGCGTAGGCAAGAGCGGTAAAGCTTGTGACAATACCATTCAAGATGAAGACCATAACAAGGGCAGGACCAGCCACACCCGCAGCAATACCGGTTAATACGAATATTCCAGCCCCGATCATGCCCCCAATACCTATCATAGTAATTGTGAAAAGGCTGAGGTTGCGGCTAAGGGCAACCTTTTCTTTAGAGTGGTGTATCATAAAGGGGAACTCCGGTGCCAAGAATCTATTATTTGATTGTCCTCCCCTATAGTGCAGTGTTGTGATTGACGGTAGAAATTTTAAGAAAATCGATCAGTGAATCGTCAAAAAATTAAGTAAATGGATATTCAATTTGCTCAAACGCCGATGATGACGGACATTTAATTCCTGATTTCATAGTTACAGTTGAAGTATTTTACCCTTCTTTAACAGTTTACAGAAAAGATGTTAATTTTTTCATGCATGAATTGTGGTAAAAATAGCATCAGATAATTGGATTGATTTCCATGCCCAAAAGAGACCTGAGTTTATGAATACCCATAGGAGGAACGATAGATGAAATCTCCAAGAATGTACCCTGTAATCCTACTATTCTTAATGCTGGTGATAATTACCATGGGGTGTGCACTTGCTAGCCAGGTCATGGGAGTGGATGAGGCGACACCATCGACCAACTTAACTCCGGTAGCAACTAAAGAGGTTGTTCCGACAATGGTTGATACACCATTGCCAGCGGAAGAAGAGACCTCAGAACCTGTTGAACCACCAACCTCAACGCTACCACCGCCAACAGAACCGCCAACTGAAATAACCCCATGTTACGCTGAAGAATGTACAACTAGCGGAATTTTTCTGTTAGCGCGGCCAATTGGACCATCAGGCCGAAATGTCGTTGATCCCTCTTACCGGTTTGGGGAACTTGGACGGGGTAGACGTGAACCGAACCATGGTGTTTCTTTCCTGAATTCTTTGGGCACACCTGTGTTAGCTGTTGCAAGTGGTGAGGTAGTTGTGGCTGGGGATGACCACAATAAGATTTATGCGACGTACCCTGACCGGTATGGAAACCTGGTAATTATGAAACATAACTTGGGGGTTTTATCCGAACCCGTCTACACTTTGTATGCTCATCTTTCAGAGATAATGGTAAAGGAGGGAGAAAACGTAGAGAAAGGGCAGGAGATCGGTCTGGTGGGGATGAGTGGTGATATTGCCGGGAGCAACCTGCATTTTGAAGTCAGGCTGGGTGAAAATTCTTACCAGGCGGTACGTAATCCAGAACTGTGGCTAGAGAACCTCTCGGATGAAGAAGATCAAACTCAAGGTGCGATAGCTGGCCGAGTGGTTAACAAGCAAGGGGATATCTTGCTAATTCCAAGCTTCGTGATCGAACGTTTAGGTGGTCCAGGTCAGCCAGCCTTAGAGACCTATTATATAGACTCATATAAAGATAAAAGGTTCGCCGGTCTTACCCCATGGGAGGAGAGTTTTGCTATAGGTGATTTACCTCCGGGCTCTTACCAGATCACTTTTCTACGGAATAATGATACTCACCAGCGTGTGGTGGATGTGCTGCCCGGTCAGTTAACTTTTGCGTCTTTCCAGCTCGAAGGTGAGAATTAAACCACCAAGAGTGGCATCATAAATTGCCACAACACTTAACTTTCACGCTGCGACCTGCTACCCAAGCCGACTCGTCGAAAATCCGCGCCTTGGTCCGCGCGGTGAACATCAACCCAATCGGCTTGGATTGGCATCGCTTTGTCGTAGCATCCAACCTGGTGGGGGAGATTATCGGTTGCGGTCAAGTCAAGTCGCATCGAGATGGTTCGTTAGAATTAGCTTCAATTGCGGTTCAACCAGATTGGCGTGGACTTGGAGTGGCTCGGACCATCATCGAGCACTTGCTAGTCACTCATCCAGGCGAGCTGTACCTGACCTGCCGTGCTGGGCTGGAGCCTTTCTACAATAAATTCGATTTTTTCAGCATTAGTGAAGATGATATGCCAATTTATTTTTTATGGGCTTGGCGACTCTATGTCGTCCTGAAATCTCTAGGCTTGGTGGGGGAGAAATTAGTGGTCATGAAACGTGATACCCTGACAGATTTGTAAGAAGTAGTTGACTCATGTAATACTTTCAGATAATATGATGATATATTATCTGAAAGTATTACCGAGGTAAAACCTGTGCATAAACACTGGCTGGGAAACTTAATTGATATTCAGGGGGAAATTGATGAGTTGCGCCTGAAAGTGGCAGAGCTTTGCTGGGATGAACCCTTTGGAATGTTGACTCGAAACGCCTTCTTACAGCGCTGCCGTGAACTTCCACGAATACCGTGCCGAATCGTTTTCATTGACCTGGATGATATCGGAGATCTCAATCTCAGATATGGATACAAGGAGGTGGACAGGCGGATAAAATCCATCTTCAACGGCTTCTATAACCCAAAAGAATTGGTGGCTCGCTGGTATTCGGGTGACGAAATTGTAGTTCTATTTGATGATGTCCCAGATGTGGCGCAGCGAATGCATGAACTTCAACTAGCAGCCCATACGCAGGGGATCACTTTTGTATACGCGACTGGAGTTTGGCAGGTGGGGGATTTTTCAGTTGAAGA
>DAOVXM010000217.1 GCA_030636125.1 Chloroflexota bacterium
ATGGACCGCGTTGTCATATTGAGAAGCGGCTTCTTCTTCAGCTAACATGGCTTCTAAAAGTCGATCTTCCAATACACTGAGATATCGTTTTAATGCCGCGGCTTCATTTTGTAAGTCCTGTAATTCCTTGGGGTTCTTTACTTTCCCGCTGTATAAAGTGGCTTCGGATTGTTCGATCTTCAATCTCTGTCCGCTGACATTATCTTCAGCGATGTGTAGATCTTTACGGAGTTCTTTCATCTTATTTTCGGTACTTTGCACAGTTCTGATCCGCAGTTTCAGGGCCTCGTCGTCCTTTAAGGCTGTCTCAATTTCCGACACCCGGGTAGTACGGCTGTCAATATGGTTGTCAGTTTGTTGCAAACGGTATAGTTTAAAAGGACTGCTCATGCTTTTTATACTTCCTCTTCACAGATGTTGATGAATTACCAAGAGTGATTGACCCCATGACGAGGTAGATTATAGGAGTGGTTTAAGAATAAGGCAAGAGCAGGCTTCTCAGGGGTCCGTCAAATAATATGGTCGCAGAACTAAACACCGGATATGTAATTCTTTGGATGTTATTGCCCAATGTGCAAAGAACAGACTCAACTAAGGTAAAACTTCGAATCAGGAAACTGGGGGGATGGCAGACCTTTGGTCTGAGCCCTCACGGGTGCGCCATAAATGAGGCGGTCTTATCAATGAGAACCACCATATTTTTTTGAAAATCCGCTTTTTCCTTCTCAAAAAAGAGTTTGCCTTTCTCCTATTCCTGAAGAAGACGTTTCTTTTGACGGTAAAAAAGTTTTTGAGCAAGGATGTTCGGATTATGAGGCGGCTTGTGCTCTAGCGCTAATTGGAGAAAATGAGACTGCCATCCAGCGTTTGTACCAGGCAGTGGGGCGAGGCTGGGCGGATTATGAACACACCCAAAACGATGATGACCTGCAGAGCCTGCACGGCAGTCAAGCATGGCGGGAGTTTATGCGCTACTTTCGTGGTGTTCGCAATTTAGAATCAGGAGATCCCAATTTGATTGACACATAGTATTCCGTCAAATGTGAATATTTGGTAAGAATAGATCTTGGACACAACACTTTAAGCTTTGTCAAGGATGTATGCAATCGGCGGAAAGTAATTTGAAATCACTCGAAGCCTTCATCCGCCGATTGCTGCAACCTGCGGATTGCTGCAACCTCCGGATTGCATGATTGGCGGTTTTGTGATCAGTTTTATTTCTAAATATATACCGCCAATCACAAGTAACCCGGATATCGAATAAAACTTTTTTCCTTGGCAAAGCAATAGTTAGGAGAAGATTATTGTGATTAATGAAGTCACTGAATTCTACGCCCAAGCTGGAGTGATGACAGATCCTGGTTTATATGCTTTTATGTTAGATGGTTTACCAACTGACCTGAGGTCCCTATGTCGAGTCGTTCAGGGTAATCTCATCCATGTGTTCTGGGCAGAGCGATATGGGGTAGATCTGACCGATGCGCAAAAGCAAACCGCAGAGGTCCGGCAGGTATCGCACAAGTTGGCACGCATGTGGGAGCTGGATAACTCCCCTCTGAGCACGATCCGCCTGAAAGAGAAACGACAGGGGGGGAATTGTCGTGATTTCTCGACCTTGTTGTGTGCCATCCTTCGCTATCAAGGTGTTCCTGCCCGGGCGCGTTGTGGCTTCGGAGCGTACTTCCTCCCTAACCATTATGAAGATCATTGGATCTGCGAGTACTGGAAGGTGGCCGAAAAACGCTGGGTGATGGTGGATGCCCAACTAGATGCGTTTCAGTGTGAAGCACTTGAGATTCAATTTGACCCGCTAGACGTACCACATGATCAATTTATCCTGGGGGGTCATGCCTGGCAAATGTGCCGGATGGGCAAGGCAGATCCAGACCAGTTCGGTATCTTCGATATGCGTGGTATGTGGTTTATCTGGGGTGACGTTGTGCGTGATTTCCTGGCGCTCAATAAAGTAGAAATCCTCCCCTGGGATGGTGGCTGGGGTTATCTGACCATGGGGTTGAATGACCCGCTGCCCTCTGAGATGGAAATGGCTTTTTATGACCGTATCCCAGCCCTAACGCTGGTTGGCGACGATGGCTTTGAAGAATTGAGGCGCACTTACACCACTGATGATGGCTGGTATCCGCCACAGGAAATTGTAAGTGGAAGTATTGTAGAAAAAGGTTAACCTTTAAGTGGTATGATTCGCTTCCGATGAAACGGCATAACTCGTTCAGAGTTGTTAGCGGTGTTTTAATGAAACGTTACATATTTGCAGGGGCGCTGATCACTACCCTTATTCTCGCTTTTTGGGGAGTGGGGATTGGCGCCTCGGCTCGCGAGTTGGATTCAGTTGTGTCCAGGTTTTCCGGGGCCAGTAGCCCCTCCGAAGTGATCCAATTGGTTAACCAATTACGGAAAGCCAACGGCCTACCCGCTTATCAAGTCAATAGTGCCTTGATGGCGGCTGCCCAGGCGCATAGCGAGTACCAGGCCGCTGTTGGCAGTGTAACCCACACCGGTTCAGGTGGATCACGCCCGCGCGATCGTGCTATTGCCATGGGCTACGGGGGTGGCGGGGCGGTGTTTGTCTCTGAGAATATTATGGGCGGCAACAGCATGACCGCTCAAAAAGCTGTCCAATGGTGGCAGGGAGATGCGCCTCACTTGAATACCATGCTCTCGCCTAATTATCAAGATGTAGGTGCCGGTGTGGCTGTTTCAGGGAGTGCGGTGTATATCACGCTGGACGTCGGCTATATTGCCGGTGCAGCACCCCCACCTCCCACGGATGGCACAGTCGCACCTGGAAATTTCCCCACAGGGACGCCTGCTCCTACATTAGAGATCATAATTCCTGTTGCAGTTGCGACGCCCAAGCCCGATGGTTCCATCATTCACGAGGTGCAACAAGGACAGACATTGTGGGTTATCGCGGATACCTACAAAGTGGATTTGTCAGTCATACTGGCGCTTAATGGGCTCACACAGGACTCGGTGATATTTCCGGGGGAAAAACTGCTCATAAAAGTCGCGCACATAACTCCCACCATCGAGCCCAGTGTTACCACCTCGGCTACCAAGAATCCCCCATCAGCCACAGTAACGCCAACCGCGACAGTACTATCGAGCCGCACCCCCACCGCGACTGAATCCGTTGTTGGTTTAGGGGAGGCTACACCGGTGGCGCTGGCGCTGCTGGGAGAGGAAAACTTAACAGGCGGGGATTCGTCCAGGACCCAAAACGAATCGTTGTCTCTAGTCGCTGAGCCCCAGGGAGACATGCACCCCATATTGGTGGTTATCGCTGTGCTGGTTGTAATGGGTACTGCTCTGTTGCTGGTGGGTAGCTTGCTCAGGCGTGAAGCCTAAGGATTAAAAAAGACGGCCGGACGTGGGGGGGGCACGCCCGGCAATCTAAGGAGGTCCACCGGATGCCATCAACACGTTTTCCGTGGTAAAAGCATTTCCGGGGAACGACACCTGTTTTATACCAGTAATAAGGGAGGGCAGGTGTCACTATGTACTATAATCGATTATTTCCAGAAATTCATTAAAATTAGATTAGAGTTGTCCGATTTGTAATTGTGTGTTATTTTGGCATCACTGGTCGGCTTTATTCCCGCCGAAAATCTCGAGCCAGTCATCTACCTCATCTGAGCTAAGGGCTGAATCCTCTAAATCTCCAGACTCCAAGAAATCGTCTTCAATTCCAATTATCTCTTTTGCGAAAACTTCAGAGGATATCACCTGGGCTTTAGCAGCTTTAGCCGAGGCCTGGACCGCGCGGTCGGAACTCACCACACTCCAATTTCGGGCTGCGCGTCCCATGCGCTCCAAGCGGGTGCGTATGGCGTCATCGGCGGTCTGCCCAGCGCGTACGAAACGAGCTGTGACGACGCCATAGTTACGAGTGCGTAGCTGCCCTGGTGGAGCATTGTCAAAGTAAACTTCTACTTTTTTCCTGCTGCGACGGCAGAATTCTTGCAACACCTTGATCAACTGGTTCTCATCATCTATGTCGCTCAGAGATAGACCAGGAATTTTGGGAATTAGATTATGACCATCGATAATATAAGGCATAGGAGCCATTTTAGTTTCAAACTTTCCCAACGTCAATAAGCAGTAGTTCCCGGGGATTTCTATCCTAGTGTTCCGTCAAATGTGATTGTTAATAAAGAATAGATCGTGAACGGAACACTTTAAGCTTTGTCAAGGATGTATTAACCTGGAAATTGAGTGCAACTTTCATCCTTGACAAAGCACTAGGCTGAGTAGTTACCTTATATGCAAGAATGCCGATTGTTACTTTCTTTAGAATGTGCTATGATTTGACGAGGAGCTCAAGATATGGACAAATGGAAACGTCTGATCTACTATCTGATGATAAATGTTCTGGTTTCTGCCTGTACGGTGCTGGTAGTGCTGGCAATTTGGGATCGATATAATACCCCACAAGCGCCGCTAGTTGTAGATATTGCCACGCCTGTGGCTGCCAGCGAGCTTCCTTTGGCTTCCCTTGTGCCAACGCTTAATGAAGCGCTCGTTATTGCTCCTACAAACACACCGGGACCGGCACCTAATTTAAGCGTGGAAGAATATGAGGTGCGGTTTGGGGATACTTTAGGGATTATCGCCCAGAAATTCGATATTCCAATTGAAGAGTTGATGGAAGTTAACCAGCTTGATGACCCGAATTCGATTTCAGTCGGGTTGATTGTATATATTCCGGTAACCCCTCAAGTTCTGCCAACGCACACCCCCTCGCCCGCCAAAACACCCAACCCACTTGTAACTTCAGGCACCTCCGCACCGCTCCAGGAGGCCAAAGTGGTCATCAATAGTGTCATCAGTGCCGGTGGGTTTACATCTGAGCGTGTATTTCTGACACGTACCGGTGATGGCGAGTTGAATTTAGCAGGCTGGAAACTGGAAGATGAAGACGGTAATGTGTTCGTTTTTCCCCAAATAGCGTTATACAAGGATGGCGCAGTTAATGTGTGGACCACCTCTGGGTCCGCCACAGTGGTCGACTTGTATTGGGGGATGGGTAATTCGGTTTGGAAGTCGGGCGAAACGGTCACGCTTCGCAATGCTCGCGGTAAGGTTCAAACAACGTATACCATACCTTAACAGTGATGAACACAGTCGAGCAAAAAATCTGCCGGGCGATTGAGGAAGGTCAATTTGATGATTTGCCAGGCAAAGGTAAGCCCTTGAAGCTGGATGAGAATTCGTATGAGGACCCTGAATGGAGTCTGGCGTATCGCGTTTTACGAAGTGGTGGTTTCACTCTGCCGTGGATAGAAGCGCGCCGCGAGATCGACACCAAGCTTGAAGCTGCGCGGCTTTCTCTTAGAGCTTCCTGGACCTGGAGGGGTAACGCTTTGGAGGCCGGTGAATCTGCTGCTTTTATTAGCGCCGAATGGCGCCAGGCGGTTGA